>NZ_JBSFMM010000293.1:0-11896 GCF_053599555.1 Streptomyces sp. NPDC000941 | reverse complement strand
CCCCCGGGGGGGGGGGGCGGGGCGGCGGTCGGCGAGCGGGAGGACGGGCGGCAGCGCGCCTGCGGCCGCGCCGAGAAAGACCCGCCGCACCACGCGCTCGGCGGCCCGCCCGTCGTCGTGCGGGCAGAAGCGCGCCCGGAAGGCGGCGCGCGGGGCGTCGTAGCGGGGATCGCACCAGGCGGAGCCGGCGAAGACGTCGATCAGCTCGTCCTCGGAGCGGGAGACCGGTCCTGGCGGGGCGGCGGTGATGTCGAAGTAGGTGCCGCGGGCGGCGCGGTAGACGTCCCAGTCGTCGGCGTGGACGACGATGGGGCGGTCGAGGTTGGCGTAGTCGAACATGATCGACGAGTAGTCGGTGAGCAGCGCGTCGGCGGCCAGGCACAGCTCCTCGACGCTCGCGTGCCCCGAGACGTCGATGACCTGGCCACTCCGCGCCTCGTCCGGGCCGCCGTGTGCCTCGTAGAAGTAGTGCGGCCGCACCAGGAAGGTGAAGCCGGGCCCCAGGGCGCGGGCCATCCGCTCCAGGTCAAGCCGTGGCAGATAGCCGCGCTGGTAGTCGCGGTGCGTGGGCGCGTACAGCACCGCCGTGCTGCCTTCCGGGACGCCGAGCCGCTTCCGCAGCCGCGCCACGTCCTCGGCGGTGGCGCGGTGGAAGACGTCGTTGCGCGGAAAGCCGAACTCGAGCGTGGCGTAGCCGGACGGATAGACCCGCTCCCACACCAGGGTGGAGTGGCGGTTGGCGGAGAGGCTGTAGTCCCAGTTGTCCACCCGCTCCAGCAGCTTATGGAAATCGGTGGAGCGGGCGGCGGCCGGGCGGTCGAGCAGATCCAGGCCCATGTGCTTGAGCGGGGTGCCGTGGTGGGTCTGGAGATGGATCTGGCCGGGCCGCTTGCGCAGCCGGGGCGTGAAGTTGACGTTGTTGACCAGGTACGCGGCGCGGGCGAGCGCGGTCCAGTACGCGGGTGAGCCGGGGTGCAGGCGGCGCACGCCGGGCGGCAGGGTGTGCGCGTATTCGCGGGTGGTGACCCAGGCGGTGCGGATATGCGGGGCGAGCTCGCGGACCTTCGCCTCGATCGCCGCCGGATTACAGGCGTAGCCCTTGTGCCAGTACGCCGCGAACACCGCGAGCCGGCGGTCGATCGGGCGCAGTCGCTGCAACCGGTAGTGCGCCCGCAGCGCCACCGCGCGCGCCCGGACATACCCGGCCGCCCCCAGCTCCCCCGCCCGCCGCCGCATCCGGTCGGCGCCGCGCAGGAACTGGAACGCCCGGCGGGCCCCGATACGCACCAGCAGCCCCCGCCACCAGGCGCGCCCCGGCGGGCTGGCCGCGCCGCCTGGCCGGTAGCGGCGGTGGTGCGCCCCGGCCCGGCGGAAGAACTCGGCGCGCGCCCCGCGCGGCAGCCGCCCGGGCGCGGTGAAGACGGCGGCGAGGTGGTCGAGCATCCGCTGGAACAGCGCGGGCCGCCAGTGCGCCAGGTCCGGGCGGCTGTCCAGGAACAGGAAGACCCGGTCGTACTGGTCGAAGACGTCCAGATGGCGGCGGCTGGGCGTGCGCAGGATGCCACCGCGCCGCCGCTGCCGGTAGTGCACGCACACCCGGTCCAGTACGGCGAGCGAACGGGCGGTCAGCAGCACGGGGTAGGTCCAGGGCGTGTCCTCGTAGAACCCCGGCGGGAAGGTGAACCCCTCCCGTTCCAGGAAGTCCCTCCGGTACGCCTTGTTCCACGCCACCATCAGCAGCCGCAGCAGTTCGGGCCGGTCGTCCAGCCGGAACGTCCGGGGCCCGCTCTGGCGCAGCAGGTCCGCCCGTACGTTCCGCTCCGCCCGGCCCGTCCAGTACACCCGTGCGTAGTCGAACAGCAGCACCTCCGGATCCCCGGTGGCCGCCAGCCGCTCGGCGATCGCCCGCAGCGCCCCGGGCACGAGCGTGTCGTCCCCGTCGAGGAACAGCACATAGTCCCCGGTGGCCTGCCCCATCCCGACGTTACGGGCCGGGCCGAGCCCCATGTTGTCGCTCAGATGCACGGGCCGCACCCGCGGATCGCGGGCCGCGGCGTCGTCGATGATCGAGCCGCAGGCGTCGGGGGAGCGGTCGTCGACCGCGATCAGCTCGAGGTCGGTGAAGTCCTGCGTGAGTACCGAGCGCAGGCAGTCATGGAGGTAGGGCTGGACCTGATACGCGGGCACGATGACGCTGAACCGGGGCAAAGCGCATCCCATCGGTTGAGGCGGTGCGGATGTGGTTTATCAGCATCATCGGAACGTACGCAGAATGCGGGGCGACGCGTGCCGGGGAGGCGCGGAAAGCAACTCGTTCGGCGCAGCGGCGCAGGCCCGGGTGGCGGGGACACCGCCACCCGGGCCGCGCGCCGCTGCGCCCCGTCGGCCGGCTCAGCAGGTGGTCAGGACCATGGCCCGGGGCGCGGGGCTTTCGGCGGTCGCGATGCTGCCCACGACGGTGATCCCCGTCTTGGAGACGACGGCCCCCGACGGCGTGCGTTCGGTGCCGGAGGCGGTCGGCAGCGCGAGGTTGCGCCAGCCGTAACCGGTCCACCGCATGCCGTAGGCGTCGCTCTCCGAAAGGACGTCCGTGGCAGCCGCGGCCGATCCCACCGTGACCGGGCCGCCGGGGGCCGCGGTCACCGAGCGCACCGTGCCCGCATCGGCAGGGGTGGCGACCTGCTTCCACGCGTGGCCGTCCCAGTGCGCGAGCAGCGCGTGGCCCCGGTCGTCCTCGTCGAGCACCGCCCGGCCGGCCGCCCACACGTCGTTCGGGCCGTAGGCCGCCACGCTGTTGAACTCGCCGTTGATCCCCTTGTAGGAGGGGGTCGGCGTCTGTTTCCACGACCGACCGTCGTAGTGCAGCAGGATCGGCTGGTCGTCGATCATGTCGGTGCCCACGGCCCACACGTCGTCGGGGGCGATCGCGGTCACCGCGTTCAGAACCCAGGACTGCGCGACGTCCGGCAGCGGCATGATGGTCCAGGACGTCCCGTCCCAGTGCTCGGCCAGGCCCTGGAATGGGGAGTCGTTCGAATCCGGCTCCTGGAGCAGCTGGACCCAGCCGACGGCCCATACGTCGTCGGCCGACCGCCCCGACACGCCGAGCAGCCCGCCCCCGTCCACTTCGGTGTTCTCCGGCGCGGGTGCGGTGACGGCTTCCCAGGACGTGCCGTTCCAGTGTTCGGTGAGGATGCCGCCGAGGGCGGCACTGCCGTCGCCGACGATCCAGCCGTCCTGGGCGGACGTCGCGGTGATCGCGTTGGCCCGGCTGTTCACCCGGGAGTCCAGCGGCGCCGTGGGGGTCTCGGTCCAGCCCCCGCTGCCGTCACGGGTCATCAGCAGCGGGGTCATCTTGCTCCCCCTGCCCTCGTAGGTGACGCGCACTCCGGCGGCCCAGGTGGTGTGGGAGTCCGGTTGGGCGACACCGAGCAGGCTGCTCTCGCCGTCCGCGAGCGTCTGCTGCCAGTCGGCGGCGGCCAGGGGCCGCTCGGCGGCGGACCCCGCGGCCGGGGCCGCGACGGCGGGGACCGCCGCGCCCGCGGTGAGCAGCGCGGTGGTGAGTACGGCGGTCAGCAATCGGGTGGGGGACACGACTGATCGGTCTCCTTGTGTGTGAGATGTGTTGTGGACGGGCCATGACTGCGGCCCGGGGGTGATGGCGCGGGTGGTGTCCGGGGGAAAGAGAGGGTCCGTCACCAGGCGTCGGTGGTCGCGGGACCGATCGTGCGGAAGGTCGTCCGTTCGATGATGTCGCCCGGGTGGAGGGCGGGCCGGCCGGCGAGCCCGTCGAACCCCCAGGGGACTCCGCCGGTCACGGAATCCGGCCGCGGGGTGGAACTCGCCGGGACGGCGGGCAGCTCCCGCGCGGCGATGACGACGGTCTCCAGCAGCCGCCCGTCGGACGGGTCGATGAGGTAGCGGATGACGACTTTGCCCGCACCGCGCTCCACGGCCCTCCCCGTCCGTCCGGCGCTGTCGGTCGCCTTCTCGTCCAGCAGGCGGACGCCGGGCAGCCGCGCGGCCACCTGGTACAGCGCCGCACGCAGCTTGGGCGAGGCCGGCGAGGTGAGGAGGTCGCCGACGATGGCGTACAGCTCCTCGGCGGGCTCCTCGACGGGGTTGTGATAGGACCTCAGCAGCTTCTCCAGCGCCGCCGGGTCGCTGGGCAGCGCGTTGACCTCGTCCCAGGTGAGGCTGCGGGTGCCGACCGGGAAGAGCCCCGGGCCCGCCGACGGCCTGTCGCGCCGCTGGTCCGCCCTCTTCACCCGGAGGTGCGACAGGCGGCCGGCGTGGTGCGCCAGCAGGGTCTGCTTCTCGGTGCGGGAACCGTCGGCGGTGGTGCGGTCGACGACGATCTTCCAGTAGGGGGCGTCGTCCCAGTCGGCCCGCTTCGCCGACTGAGCCTCGGCGACCTCGCTCAGGAAGTCGTGCGCTGTACCCGCGGCGACCGTCGTGGTGGGGCGGCGCGCCGGATCGCCGCCGTCGACCGCGACGAGCGTCACCGCCGCGGCCACGGCGGCGGCCGCCACCGTGAGCAGCGTCCGCGAGGCCGTCCGGCGGCCGGACCGTCCGGTCCCGGTGAACCGTCCGGATCGCGCGAACGCGCGTACCCTGCCCTCTCCCGCGCGCTCGGCCTCGCGGATCGCCGCGCGCACCGCTTCGCGCGTGGCGTCCAGTACTTCCGGCCGCGGGGGCGGCACCTGGCCGGCAGCCACCAGCCGGTCCATGCCGGGCATGTCGTCGTGGGCATGGGGATCGTTCATGTGCATGCTCCGGGGCTGGTGACGGGGGTGGAGTCGGCGAGCGGATGTGACGGGTCGGTCGGGAGCGGGTGGGCCCGGCCATGGCCCGGCCCACCGGAGCGGCCGCCGTCGAGCAACTGCCGCATCCGGGCCCGCGCCCGGTGCAGCCGCGAGCGGGCGGTCCCCGCCGGGATCCCGGCGACCCGGGCGGCCTCGGCGGGCGTGAGCTGCTCCCAGGCGGTCAGCAGCAGCAGTTCCCGCTCCGGCTCGGGCAGCTCACGCAGGGCGGTGAGCATCGCGGGAAGCAGCGCGGCGGCGTCGAGGCGCGCGTCCGCCGCCTCCCAGCCCGCCCCGCCGTCCCCCCGGTCCCCGCCGTCCACCGTGGCGTACTCGGTGGCGGCCGACGCCCTGGACGCCTCCCGCCGCCAGTGGGCCAGCACATGGTTGCGGGCGATGCCGAACAGCCAGCCCCGCACCGACCCGAGCCCCGGGTCGTACCCGGCCCGCTGCGCGAAGGCCGCCAGCCACACCTCTGCCAGCAGATCCTCGGCGGCCCGGCCGCACCGCCGCACCAGATAGGCGTGGAGGGCGACCGAGTGACGGTCCACCAACGGCTCGAACGCCGCGGGCCTGCGTTTCGAGCGGGTCGCCAACGCCTCATCCGAGTCCACATGTGCTCCTTGTCACGGCCCTCGCGCGGGGCCCTCATAAACCACTTGTCGCGAGCGGCCCAACCGTTCGCACCGCCTGTGCAAACCGGCCGGTTTCCGAGCCGTTGGCATCGCGGGACCGGTCACGAGGAACGGAGAGTTCAGCTGTGCGTCATCTGTGCGTCGTGTCGCCATCCTGACCATGGGCAACCGGCCCACCGAGCTGCGGGACCTGCTCGATTCGGTCGCGGGGCAGGACCTGGGGTTTTCACCCGGCTGGTGGAGCTGTACGAGGCGACGACGTTCCTCGGCGGCGGGCACGGGCTGTCGATGCGTATGCTCGATCAGATCGGCGGCCGGCCGGACGCGTTCTTCTACGCCCATGAGGAGGCCGACCTCGCCTGGCGGGCGCTGGAGCAGCAGCTCCGGCTCGTACTGCACCTTCCAGACCTCGCGGACCCGGCACGCGGTGTACTACCGCACGGTCGCCCGCAACCGGGTGTGGCCGGCCAAGCGGCACCTTCCCGCGCCGCTGGTGCCCGTGTCCACCTCGCAGTGCGGACGGCGCTGACGCTCGCCCGAACCCGGCCGGCGACGCCGGCTCATGGGGTGTCGCGGTCCTGGTCCTCCGACGGGTTCATGACGGTTGATCAGCCGCTGACGGTGCGAAGAAAGTGGTCGGCGTCCTCAGGTTCGCCCAGCCGTCCTACCTCCAACCAGGAGCCGTCGGTAAAGCGGAGACGGAAAGTGAAGCGTCACATCGAACGCCGCCCGCACCCGACCGACCGCCGTACCAAGCAGCTGGTGCTCACCCCGCAGGTGCGGGCCATCACACAACGCTGAGCCGGCCGGCCCTCGGCGGGCCGACCGGCTCAGTGGTGTGGCTCAGCGGATCCGGGTCAGTGAGTTCCGGTCACTTCACCGCGCCCGCCATCACCCCGGCGACGAACTGCCGCTGGAAGGCGAAGAAGACGGCCAGCGGGATCACCATCGAGATGAAGGCGCCAGGCCCCAGGATGTCGATGTTGTTGCCGAACTGCCGCACCTGCTGCTGCAGCGCCACCGTGATCGGCGGGTTGCCGCTGTCCGCGAAGATCAGCGCGATCAGCATGTCGTTCCACACCCACAGGAACTGGAAGATGCCGAGCGAGGCGATGGCCGGCCCGCCCAGCGGCATCACGACCCGTACGAACAGCCGCAGCTCGCCCGCCCCGTCCAGCCGCGCCGCCTCCAGCAGCTCACGCGGGATCTCCGCGAAGAAGTTGCGCAGCAGGAATATCGCGAAGGGCAGGCCGAAGGCGGTATGGAAGAGCACCACGCCCGTCGTCGTCTGGAAGATGCCGATCTCGCCGAAGAGCTTGGCGACGGGGATCAGCGCGACCTGCACCGGGACGACGAGGAGGCCGACGACGACCAGGAACCACCAGTCGCGGCCGGGGAAGTCCATCCACGCGAAGGCGTAGCCCGCCAGCGCGCCGAGCACCACCACCAGGACCGTGGCCGGGATGGTGATCGCGAGGGTGGTCCACAGCGAGTCGGTGATCTGCTGGTTGGACAGCAGATCGTCGTACGCGCTGAAGGTGAGCTGCCCCGGATCGGTGAAGACCTTCCACCAGCCCGAGACGGCCACCTCGGAGGGGTCGCGCAGCGAGGAGAGCAGCAGCCCGACCGTGGGCATCAGCCAGAACAGCCCGATCAGGATGAGGACGACCCGCATCACCCCGCCCCCGGCCCGGGCCGCGATCCGCGCGGCAAGCGACTGCTTGGCTTGTACGACCGTGTCCGCGCTGGTCATCGGCGGCGCTCCCTTCGGATCCGGCGGATGTTGAAGAACATGACGGGCGCTACGAACACCAGCAGGAACACGGCGATCGCGCTGCCGAGGCCCTGGTTGACGTCCGTCCCGAAGGACGACTGATACAGCTGGAGGGCGAGCACATTGGCCTCGTCCTGACTGGTCTGCGGCGCGATGATGTACACCAGGTCGAAGATCTTCAAGACGTTGATCATGAGCGTGACGACGACCACCGACAGCACCGGCGCCAGCAGCGGCACCGTCACCCGCCGGAAGACCTGCCACTCATTGGCGCCGTCCATCCGCGCCGCCTCCAGCAGCTCGCGCGGCACGCCCGCGAGCCCCGCCGCGATCAGCACCATCGCGAAACCGGCCCAGATCCAGACGTACGAGCCGATGATGGCCGGGGTGACCAGCGACGGGCCGAGCCAGTCCACCCCGTTGTACGGCTGGCCGAAGTTCCAGGCGGGCAGCCGCAGCTCGGCGCCGTCCGCCTTGGCCGGCAGGGTGTACGTACCGTCGGCGCGGGACGTGGTCGTGGCGACCACCTTGCCGTCCTTGACCGCCTCGATCTTGACGTCGGCGAGCGCCTTCTCGCCCTTGTCGAGCACATTGTGCTGACCGCGGTCGCCCTTGGTGAAGTCGAACCAGACCGTGCCGGTGACCTTCCCGGCCTCCGGCTTCGCGGCCTTGGCGTCCTGCGCGCCGCTCACATCGTCGCGCTTGGCGGCGACCAGCGGCAGCGAGACGGGAGTGCCCGCCTTCGCCGTCGCATCGGTGGTGAACGCCCCGTTCGACGACTCGGCCAACCCGGCGCCCGGCCGTGGATGGGCGCCGGGGAAGGGTGGTGACTCCTTGAAGGTGTCATGCACGCTCACCCAGATGGCGTTGGCCACGCCCCGGTCCGGATCGGCCTCGTACACCAGCCGGAAGATGATGCCCGCCGCCAGCATCGAGATCGCCATCGGCATGAAGACGACCAGTTTGAAGGCCGTGCCCCAGCGCACGCGCTCGGTGAGCACGGCGAAGATCAGGCCGAGTGCGGTGGCCACGGACGGGGCGACGATGACCCAGACGATGTTGTTCTTGATCGCCGTCATCGTCGCGTCGTCGCTGAACATCTCGCGGTAGTTGTCAAGACCGACAAAGCCGTCGCCCGACGCGTCGAAGAGACTGCGGTAGACGGAGTAGCCGATCGGGTAGACGACGAGCGCGCCGAGCAGCACCAGCGCGGGCAGCAGGAAGATCCCCGCCACCCACAGCCGGGTGCCCGTAATACTTTTCCTCTTCTTGTTCTTGTCCTGCGCAGGCGCTACGCGGCCAGGTGCTGCCGCGCCGCCCGCTGTCGCGGTCGACATGATGTGGATCTCCCGGTCGCGTCGTCAGTTCCCGTACGCCTTGGCGGCATCGCGCTCCAGCTGGCGCTGGATGCCCTCGACATCCTTGGGGTTCTTCAGGAAGTCCTGGAGCGCTTTCCACTCACCCTGGGCCGGCTTGCCGCCGAACGAGGCCGGGGCCTGGTCGGACATGTCGAAGCGGAAGTTGTCGCCCGCGTCTATCACCGCTTTGGCGATCTTGCGCAGCGGTTCATTGGGGTAGACGCTCAGGCTGAGCTTCTTGTTCGCCGAGATGAAGCCGCCCGCCTGGGCCCAGATATGGGCGGCGTCGGGCGAGGCCAGGAAGGTCAGCAGCGCCTGCGAGGCCTCGCTGTCCTTGAGCGCCACGGCCACATCGCCGCCGGTGACCACCGGGGCGGTCGCACCTACCTTCGGGAACGGGAAGACCTTCGCCTCCGAGCCCAGCTTCGCCCCCGCGTCGGAGACGTTGGCCGCGGCGAAGTCCCCCTCGAAGACCATGGCGGCGTCCGGCTGGGCGGCGTCGGCGAAGGCCTTGACGACCGAATCCGGGAACGCCGTCTGCAGCGCACCGGACCTGCCCCCCGCGAGCAGTCCCTTGGCGCCCCACAGCTCGGCCAGCGTCTTGAGCGCCCGCGTCACCGAGGGATCGGTCCACTTGATCTTGTGCTGGGCCAGCAGATCGTACTTCTCCGGCCCCGCCTGGGAGAGATAGACGTTCTCGAACCAGTCGGTGAGCGTCCAGCCGTCCGCGCCGCCGACCGAAACCGGGTCGGTGCCCGAATCGGAGATCAGCTGCGCCTGGGCGAGAAAGTCCTTCCAGGTCTTCGCCTCCCTGGCCCCCGCGTACTCGAACGCGGAGGTGTTGTACCAGATCAGCGACTTGTTGCTGACCTTGAAATAGACGCCGTACTGCTTGCCCTTGTACGCGCCGAGCTCCTGCCAGCCCTTCGAGAAGTTCTTGGACAACTGCGCCTTGGTGGCTGCGTTGACCGGCTTGGCCCAGCCCTTCTGCGCGAACTCGCGCAACACGCCGACCTGCCCGACCAGCGCGACATCGGGCGGCTGGCCGCCCGCCATCTTCGAGCCGACGAAGCCCGCCATGTCGTCGCCGCTGGGCACGAACGACACCTTGGCGCCGGTGCGCTTCTCGAACTCCGTCAGCACCTTGGTGAAGTTCTTCTGTTCGGTGCCCGTCCATACGGCCGTGACCTCAAGATGCTTGCCCTTGAGGTTGGGCAGCTTGACGGTCACGGGCGGTGGGCTGCCACTGTCGGCCTCCCCGTCGTCGGTGCCGCAGCCCGCGGCGGTGAGCATCAGCGCCCCCGCCGAACAGACGGCGAGCGCGGCTCGCGCCGAACGCCTCGTGCGCTGCTGGCGAGTCTGGCCCGGCTGGCGCTGCTGGCGCTTCCTGCGAAGCGGTGTGAGCATCCCCGTTTTCCTCCCAAATCGGCCGTCCCCCGCCGCGGCCGTATCCCGTGCCGACAGTCCTACGCCCGGTCACGGTCCGTCGCAATACCGTTTTCTGCGGTAACTCTCCGATTGTGACCGGGCCGTGATGAACAGTCAGGAAGGAACGGGGCAGGGCGGTCAGACAGGAGGATCGGACGATCAATTCCGAAAGTCGGACGGGTCGGATGGGGGAGGGGCGTTCTGGTCGCCGCGGTTGAGCGGTGGAGGCCGTGGTTGCGGTGAGACTTGGACGGTAGCGGTCAGATCAGAGCGGGCGCGGTCGGCGCGCCAGCCGACTGCGCCGCGCGCTGCAGCGCGCTGGCGAGCAGGGCCAGGTCCGTCGGCCCGTTGCCCAGCTCCCGTACCGGGCGCCGGGTGGGCGGGTCGCCCGTACGCTCCCAGTCGACCGCCACGACGGTGGGACGCTGCGTCGCCGTACGCGGTATGCGCCCGGTCACCCGGCCCGCCTGGAACGGCGTGGCCGCGCTGTCGTCGCGGCGCCGGTACAGCCGGCCGCGCCCGATGGCCGCTTCCGCCGCCCCGGAGCCGCTGGGCGAGTCGGCGGAGCCGGTGGGCGCTCCGGAGGCCGTGGCGGCCAGGGGGCGGGCCTCCAGGGCGATCCACAGCCCGGCGCGCTCGGCCGCCGCCGTGTCCGCCGTACGGTCCGGGCGGCCGGACGCCGCGACCAGATGCACCCCGAGGCGCGCACCGTCGCGGGCGACGGCCTCCAGCGCCCGGACGACCGACCCGGCCGCCGGCCGACCGGTGCTGCCCAGGGAGGGGGCGACCAGCGCGTCGAAGTCGTCGACGAGGACGACGAGCCGGGGCAGCGAGGCCCCTGCCGCCGCCTCCTCCGTGTGCTCGCCGCCGGGCTGGGTGCGCAGCCGCAAGGTGCCGCTGGAGGCGGAGTCGAGGTCACCGGCCCGCCGCGGCGCGACCACCCGCGCCCCGCCCCCGCCCGTGCCCCCGGCCGGGGCGTCGGGGTGGCGGGTGGGGCCGCTCTCTGCGGCTGTGTACGCGCCGCGGGCCGACGCGTCGCCGGCGCCGGGTTCGCCTGCGCCGCGGGCGGGGGCGTAGCCCGCGCTGTGGGCATGGGCGTCGGGGCGTCGGGTCGTACCGCCGGCGCCGCCGGCGCCGTCGGCGTCCGCGGCGCCGCCCGAGCGTGTGCCCCTGGCCGGGCCTCCTGCCAGGCCGCCGCCACCGGCGGCGCCGCCCGTGCCACGGGCCGGGTTGTCGAGATGGTGGGCCGTGGTGCTGTTGGTAGCGCCGCCCAGGCGTCCGCCGGCGCTCCGCGGCGAGGCGCCGCCGGCGCCCGCGTGCCCGCTGACGCCGCCCGTACCCCGCGCCGGGGCGGTGCCGGAGCCGCCCGTCGCGTGGGCGGTGGGCGCGCCGGAGCACTGGGCGTGCCAGGTGGTGAAGTCCTGGTCGCCCAGCAGTTCGGCGCGGTGCTTGAGCTCCGAGCTGAGCGCCTGGGCGAACTCCCGCATCCGTACCGGGTCGGAGGCCGCCAGATACGTCGAGACCTGCGGCAGGTCCGTGCACACCCGCAGCCCCTCGCCGCGCTCAGCGCCGCCGCCGTCGACGAGCACGAGGCCGAGCCGGTCGGGGCGCTCGGCGGCCGCGAGGGAGGCGGCAACGGAACGCAGCAGCTCTGTCTTGCCGGTGCCGGGGCCGCCGCCGATCAGCAGATGCGGGCCGTCGGCCACCAGGTCGACGGCGAGCGGGCCGCGCGGGCCCGCGCCCAGGACGGCCAGGGCCCGGCCGCCGGCCGGGACCTCGTCCGCGGCAGCCGCCCAGCGGGCCAGCAGTGAGGCGGGGGTGGCCCGCGCCAGACCCAGCTCGTCCAGCAGCCGCGACGCGCGCGGCAGCGGGGCGGCCGCCGGGCGGCCGGAGCCGGGG
>NZ_JBSFMM010000292.1:0-11913 GCF_053599555.1 Streptomyces sp. NPDC000941 | reverse complement strand
GACACGCCGACACGACGGCGTGTCGCTGTCCCATACTCACCGCAAAGTCACTGGCATCGGGGCTGGCTGGGCCACGCTCAGGCTTCCAGAACCCGGCGGACCCGAACCGTATCGGGGTGATCGGCGCCGCCAGCGGCTTCGCACAGGGGCAGGATCTCCCGTGCCAGGCTTTCGGCTTCCGCCGTATGCCCCGCCTCTACGAGGTGGCCGGCCAGTTCGCTGCGGCTCATGAGCGTGATGGGGTGCTCGGGCCCGAGCAGTCGTGAGCGTGCGCCGATGACCCGCCGCATGAGGTCTGCCGCTTCGTCGTACTTGCCCTGCGCCGCCGAGATACGGCCGAGTAGGTGGACGGTGGCCAGGGTCTGCGGATGCTCGGGGCCCTGAGCGTGCTCGCGGTCGGCAAGGGTTTGGCTCGCCAAGGCTTCGGCCTCCCGTACGTCACCGATGTAGAGGGTGCCGTAGGCATGGTTGAGGCGAGCGTCCATCGTTGTGAGGTGATAGCGGCCGAGGGTTCGCTCGCAATCCTCGACCGTTTTCGGAGCGATACGTCTGAACTCGTCGTCCTCTCGGCATTCGCTGAGCAGCGCCAGCAGGATTGCCCTGCTCTTGAGCGTCTTCGGATGCTGTTCGCCGAGGTGCCGTCTCTGCCCGTCCAATGCTCTGCGCAGGAAGCGCAGTGCCTCTGCGTAGCGCTGCGTGAGATGCAGCGGCTGCCGGAGCGCGAAGCAGCTGTCCAGGGTGTCTGGGTGGTCGGCGCCCAGGACGCGTTCACGGATCTGAAGAACCTGCCGATGCAGCCCTTCGGACTCTGCATAGCGGCCCAGGCGGAACATTGCTCGGGCGACGTGGTGCTGGGCGGTCAGTGTCAGGGGGTGTTCCGCATCGAACAGACGGTGCGTCGTGCTCGCCGCGGCCTCAGCTGTGGCCAGAGCGGCGGTGTAGTCACCGGCGTCGTAAACGCGTTCAGCGAGGCGTACGGCCAACCCCACCACTCTTTCCGCCGTCCTAACGTCGCCCTCGCGCAGCAACCGCACCGCATGCGGCACAAGCAGCGCAACGAACCCGCCCCCGACCCCGCCGTCTGCCGGAAGCGCGGCCTTCAGCAGGGCGACTGCCGTCTCCGTGAGAGCAGCACGCTGCTCCGCAGGGGTGCCTGAGGCGACGCTGTCCAGGAGTACGCCGTGCACCTGGACGCAGCGCACCGGCTGCTTCCCATCCGTACCGCCCGGCGCGGAGACGAGCGCAGCCAGGGAATGATCCAGCAGCCCACGCAAAGCAGGCTCTACGCGTGCGGCGGCCAGCAGGCCCGTCGCGCCCAGCGACGCCGGGCTCAACACCGCCAGCGGCAGCGGGTCCGGGCTCCAGCAGGACAGCAGCCGCAGCAGCGTCGTGGCCTCGGGCAGGCCCTGGTCGACCAGCGCGTCCAGGGACAGGTGCCAGGTGCGGCTGACCAGGTGGCGGGATTCGGGGCGGCCGGAATCCAGGGCCGCTCCCTGGTCGATGAGGCCGGTCGGGTCGGCTTCCAGGCGGTTTCGGTACTCGTCCATGGACCAGGACTCCAGTAGCTGGTGGTGCAGGTAGGACCCCGCGAGGGTCAGGGCGAGCGGGAGGCAGCCGAGGCGGAGGGCGACCTGTTCGGCCGCCGCCGGGGTGCCCGCGTGGGGTGCGAGGTCGCAGAGGACCTGGGCCGCGTCCTCGGTGGGCAGCACTCCGACGGGGTGCAGGACCGCGCCCCGCCAGGCGCGCGAGGTGGCGTACCGGGTCGTGACCAGCACTGTGCCGCGCGGGCTGGGGCGCAGCCAGGCGCCCTCTTGCAGGATCGCCGGGTCGTCGGCGTTGTCGATCACCAGGAGCCAGGGCTCGGCGGAGTGGTCCAGATGGTGCCAGACGAGGTCCGCGGCGGCGCGCTGCCCGCTGTGCGCGGCGGCCAACTCGCCGGGGCCCGCGCCCCGGTCGGCGGCGACGGCCAGCATGCCCGCGCGCAGGGACAGCCGCTCGGAGGCGTTGACCCAGAGGCCGACCCTGGCCCGGTCGCGTACGGCCTCGGTGAACAGGGCGTGGGCCACCGCCGTTTTGCCGCAGCCGCCCATGCCGTGCAGTACGTGGATCTGTCCGCTGTCACCACCCACTGCCGTACGTAATCGCCGCATCAGGTCCGCCCGGTCCCGCAGGACGGCCGGGGTACGGCCCACCAGGGGGACGCGTACGGTGTCCGGGCCGCCGCCGAGCCCCGGGGTCGGCGCCCCGGCGAACAGCGAGGCGCCGGGCCCGTAGTGGTGATGGTGCTCGGCGATGTGCTGGTCGCCGGCCGACTGGAAGACCCGTCCGTGCCCGGAGGCTCGGCCTTCGGCGCTCACCGCTCGGTGATGTGCTGGTCGCGGCCCGCCTGGTAGACCCGGCCGCTGCCGGAGGCTTCGGCCCGCATGTGAATGGTGGTGTTCATCGCCTGATCGTTGCCCGGCAGGGCCGGGCTCAACTCGTCCAGGATCCGGCGCAACTCCTCGACGACCTCCGGATGCGCGACGAGGAACCGCCGCATACGGCCCGCCCATTCCTCGCCCAGCTCGCGCCGGGTCTCCTCGTTCTCCGAGTCGTCCGCGTCACGCGCGGCCAGCAGGTCGTCGTGCGTGGTCTCGAGCTCGCCGTCGATCCCGTCGGCGCGGTCCGGCTGGGCCCGGCGCCATAACGCGACGATCCGCTCCCGGGCGCGCTGCCAGGCGTCGGTGGCCATCAGAGTCACCACGGTGGACCCGGCCGTCCGCGCGAGGTCTGCGAGCTGCGGTTCCATTCCGCCCCCTGTCCCCATCAACCCGTCCCCGTCAACCGTCTTTACGATACGGCGGCCGTGGGGTGCTGGGGGCGGCTGTCAGGCGGTCTCGTCGAGGAGGCGGTGGTGTTCGGCAGGCAGCCGCAGGCGGGCTCCGGCGAGTGCTTCGTCGAGCTGTTCCGGGGTGCTGACGCCGACGATCGGGGTGGCGGCCGGGCTTCCGCCGATCAGCCAGGCCAGGACGACCTGGTTGCGGCTGACCCCGAGTTCCCCGGTGACCTTGTCCAGCGCCGCCAGCCGCTGGGTGGTGCCGGGGTGGTCGTAGGCGGCGAGGAGGGGGCGGTCCGGGCGGGCGTAGGAGCCGTTCAGCAGGGCGGTGTAGACCCACAGGGACAGGTCCGGTTCGCTGTCGACGTAGTCGACGACCTCGTCGGTGACCCAGCCGAAGCGGTGGGACTGGTCGGGCACCGGCGCGCCGGGGCGCGGCTGGAGGTAGGAGTGGCGCAGCTGGAGCGCGGTGTATCCGGCCCAGCCGTTGGCCGTGGCGATCTGCCGGGCCCGCTCCACCCGCCACACCGGGTGGTTGGAGCACCCCAGTCGTCCCACGACGCCCTCGGCCACCAGCGCGCCGAAGGCTTCAGCGGACTCCGCCAGAGGGGTCGTACGGTCCTCCATATGGGCCCAGTACAGGTCGATCCGGTCGGTGCCGAGCCGGCGCAGGCTGCCCTCGACGGCGGCCTTGAGCGCTGGCGCCGATAGGCCCTCGCGGTTGGCCGGCCAGTCGCCGGGGCCGGTGGGCTGGGCGCCCGCCTTGGTGCTCAGGTACATCTGGTCGCGCAGCGAGGGGCGGCGGGCCAGCCACTGCCCGATGACCTCCTCGCTGTGCCCGCCGCGACCGCTCGGATCGTTCCAGAAGGCGTAGCAGTTGGCGGTGTCGACGAGCGTCCCGCCGGCGTCCGCGAACCGGTCGAGCAGGTTCAGCGACGTGGCGGCGTCGACCTTCGTACCGAATCCCATCGTTCCCAGCGCGAAGTTCACATCGGGCACAGCGTGGTCCTTCCCCGGCGAGTGGCAGAGAGCTGCATTGCGTGCCGGGCAGCTTGGCAATTGAAGTGGGCTCGAAGGCAAGGGGGTTGCGTGTGTGTTCCTAGTCTTTGGCGATCCGCTTCTCGAACCAGTGGTGCGCGTACGGCTCGTCGTTGAAGGCCGCCACCTCCTCGAAGCCGAAGGAGTGGTACAGCCCGATCGCCGCGTCGAGCGCCTTGTTGGTGTCCAGACGCAGTACGTCGCGGCCGTGTTCGGCGGCCCGTGTCTCCAGTTCGGCGAGGAACCGGCGGGCCAGGCCGAGGCCGCGGGTGTGGGGCGCGACCCACATGCGTTTGATCTCGGCCGGGGCGGTGGGCGGTAGCTTCAGTCCGGCGCAGCCGACGGGTTCGCCGTGCAGCCGGGCGACCAGGAACAGGCCGTGTGGGGGACGGAGTTCGCCCGGGTCGGGCAGCAGGCTGCGGGCGGGGTCGAAGCCGGTCTCGAAGCGCTCCTGCAGCTCGGTGGCGTACGACCGCAGGCAGTGCTGGGCGTCGGGGTGGTCGGGGGCGACCGCGTCGACGGTGACCGTCGCGGCGGTCAGCAGCCGGTCGACCTCGGCCATGGCCGCCACCAGCCGGGTGCGCTGGGTGGCGTTGAGGGGTTGCAGCAGGGAGCCGGCCAGCTCGTCGCTGCGGCGGTCGAGCGTGGCGCGCTCCGCGCGGCCGGTGTCGGTGAGCCGTACGGTGCGCACCCTTCTGTCCTCCGGGTGCGGCTCCAGCGTCACCAGCCCGTCGCGCTCCAGGGCGCGCAGCAGTCGGCTGACGTACCCCGAGTCGAGCCCGAGGCGTTCGCGCAGCCGCCGTACGTCCTGGCCCTGCTCGCCGATCTCCCAGAGCAGCCGGGCCTCGCCGATGGGCCGGTCGCGGCCCAGGTAGTGGTCGTGGAGCACGCCCACGCGTTCGGTGACGGTGCGGTTGAAGCGCCGTACCTGGTCGATCTGTGCCGAATCCATTCTCTGACTCTAGTCAGAGAATTGTGGGGTCAGTCGGCTGCCGCCCCCGCGGGGTCGGCCGGGAGGCCCGTACGCCGTGGCACGCCGTCGAGCGCCGTGACGGTGACGCCGGTGAGTGATTCGGCGCCGGTGATCTCCGCGCGGGCGACGGTGACGGCCTCAAGGGAGGAGAGTGCGGCGAGGGGGGTCAGATCGAGTCGGCCCGTCTCGCGGCTGCTGCGGAAGGTGATGCCCAGCTGGCGGAGGTCGGGGAATGCCTCGGCGATCCAGGCGGCGTCCATGTCCGTATGGTAGAGGTGCAGATCGAACCAGGTGATGTGGGCCGGGAAGGCGTGCGGCGCGATATTGAGGGCCGGGAGGTTGATCTTCAGGTGCCTCAGCGTCGTCAGGGTGTCCAGGCCGCTGGGGTAAATGTTCTCGAGAATACCCACCCGTGGGGCGAAGTCGAGGCTTTGGAGCGACAGCGCGGACAGCGGCGTCAGGTCCTGGGCCCTGGAACAGCTGGTCAGGACCAGGGTGTGCAGGCCCGACAGATGGCTCAGGGCGCCGAGGTCGGTGAGCGCTTCATTCCGGTCCAGCCTCAGATGGGTGACCTGGGCGAGAGAACGGCTGGTGCGCAGCTCGTCCTCGCTGAAGTTGCCGCGCAGCTGAAGTTTCGTCACGCCGCCCATGCTGTCCAGCAGACCCAGGTGTTCTTGTGTCTCGGCGACGAAGTACAGGTCGTCGGGGTCGAGACGGGCGATCACCTCGGTGAAGTACCGCTCGGTGTCGAACCGCCCCCAGCTCGCGGTGAGCTGTGAGCGGACGGGCAGCGCGGGGTGGTCGGCGAACTGGGACAGGTAGGGGATGGCCGCGTCGGTGGCGATGTAGGAGGCGGTGATCACGCAGTGGTAGGCCTGGACGTCGGTGAGTTCGGCCGGTGGCGGCAGGAGCTCCAGGACGAGGGGTCCCACCGTGGCGATGCCGCGGGCTAGCCGCGGGGTGTCGGGCGGGATGAGGCCTACGGCGAGGTGGGTGACCTCGTTGCGCACCTTGGGGTCCAGGTCGGGTGCATGCTCCAGGCAGGCCAGGGCGAGCAGGTAGATGCGGAGGTCCGAATCGGGGTTCTTCTGCGCCCGCGACAGCAGCTTGGTGAGGATCTTCGCCCGTTCCCGTGGGCGGGCGTGGGCGACGGCCATGCGGATGACGTCCTCCCACTGGGCGTCGGTGGCGCGCTGGACGAGCAGCCCGAAGTCCTCCTCCTCCACGGCTGCCTTCGCCCCGAGGAAGTCCTGAAAGGTGCGGTGGACGAAGTCGATCGTGCCGACGGACGGTTCGCGTAGCAGACCGCTGCGCAGCAGCAGGTGGCTCAGGATCCGTGGGGCGTCGCCGAGCGCGGCGGCTGCGGGGACGGAGGGGAGCGCGTCGTCGATGATGCGCACCGCCTGGTCGCGGTCGAGCTCCGCCTCGCCGTTGCGGATGAGGTAGTACGCGAGCCGCTGGAGGAGCTGGACCTGCGGCTCCTCGTCGAGCTGGACGTCGCCGGGCGCGTAGATATGGCGCTCGGTGTCGCGCCGGGCGAGCAACATGGACAGCGCCGCGTCGTACAGCGCCTTGCGGCCGGGCGGCAGATAGCCGCGGCGGGCCCGGTGCAGGGCGCAGATCAGGCCGCACATCAGGGGGTTGGTGGCGAGGAGTCCCAGGTCCGGCTTGGTACGTACGGCGGTGTGCAGGGCCGACTGGTAGCTGTCGAGGGCGGTGCGGTCCTCGTCCGTACGGCAGGTCGCGCGGGCGGCGTCGTGCCAGCGGTCGATGAAGGCGCCGAGGTCGTCGTGGCTCATGGGGGCCAGGGCGAACTCGGCGAAGCCTTCGGTCTCCAGCCAGTTGTCGGCGACGGCGGAGGGGCGGGAGGTGACCAGCCAGAGGTTGTCGGGGTAGGCGAGGAGTAGATCGCTCAGCCAGACGCGGGTGCGCTCCCGGTCGCGCTCGGGGATCTCGTCGATGCCGTCGATGAGCAGCAGCCCGCGCCCGGCGCTCAGTACGCGGTCGGCCCAGCCGGCGGGCTGGGCGCCGTGCCGGGGGTTGTGGACGGCGGCGAGGAAGCGGTCGGGGGTGGGGAGGGTGTCTTGGCGGGCGATGGTGCGCAGGGGCAGGACGAAGGGGACGCGGCCGATCAGCTGCTCCATGCCGCGCGGCGGCTCCTGGCGGGCGGCGCAGACGGCGAGCCACTGGACGAGGGTGGTCTTGCCCGAGCCCGCGACGCCGCGCAGCAGGACCCGGCTGTGGCCGGACAGGGCCTGGTCGGCGGGGACGGGGGCCTCGGCGGCGTCGGCGGCGACTTCTTCGGCGAGCTCTTCGAGGGCGGCCATGACCTCCGTGGAGCTGAGGGGGGCGGCCGCCTCCGTGGCTTCGACGTCAGCGGCCCCGGCGGCGGCGACCTCCCCACCGAGCGGCGTCACGCCCCGGTCGCGCGCCGGGGCGATCGCCTCCAGGCTCAGATACGCCGCATCCAGGGGCCAGCTGGACTCCGCGTGGCTGAGATCGATGCCGACGATGGTCAGCGTCCCGTGCTTCTTCTGTACGAAGTCGGCGTAGTCCTTTTCGAAGCCCGCGTCCTCGGCCGACTGGGAGGGGATCCGCTCGATCAGGATGTCGATCTTGGTGATGAGGTCGGTGAGCTGTCCGCTCTGTTCGACCAGGGTGCGGGGGACAAAGGTCGAGCGCTGGGTGAAGAAGTGCAGGATGTGCAGGCAGGCGGTGTGCAGGAGGAGGTTGTAGAGGCGGGCGGCGGCCAGGGAGAGCTGCTCGTCGGGGCGGCCGGCGGCCTGCCGGAGGTCCTTGGCCAGCAGGTCCGGGCCGAAGCGGACGGCCTGGACGTCGTCCATGGTCAGATCGCCCAGCGCGTGGAGGGTACGGGCCAGGGCGTCGGCCAGCACCTCGTCCTCGTCCGCGGGGATCGGCCGCTCGCCCTGTCCTGCGGACTGCACCGCGCGCTCGACCAGTTGGGCGGCGATCTTGTGGAGGTTCTTCTCCGTCAGGGTGCGCTTCTCGCCCTTGAACGAGACGAGCCCCGAGACGCGGACCGGCTTGTCGGCCAGACCGGCGCCCGGCCCCTCCTGTACGAAGAGCTTCTTGATCAGCGGCGTGACGACGGCTGACGTGAGGCGAGCGCCGATGGTTGCGGGATCCACGTTCCCCATCCCCCCGATGGTTTGGTGCGGACAGCGTACAGGACCGTATGGTCTTTGGTCCCGAAACGGACATCTAATGCCCGGGGATGCCTGGGAACGATGATCGGTGATCTTATGTCGCGGTGATATCGCACACAGGGCGCCGAGGCTCTACTACGGAAATTAGTGAATGCCTTCGACCGTGGGGCACGCGTGCGGTCGGAAGTGTGGGGTGAGTTTCCGTGCGCGGCCGGTCAATCGTTCATTGTGCCAGGTCAACCTCATGATGGGAGGTTGGTGATCCGGGTTCTGGGGTGCCGGATCGCGAATATCTGATCGCGATCGGAGCCGTCGATGAATTGCGGCTGCGACCGCTTTTCGTACGGCGCGGATTAGTAGTGATGCGGGTTGGCCTCAAGGCCGGGTCGGGATACGAAAGAACGTCCGTTCCGGTCCCCGGCCGGGACTCACTCATTTTTCCGGAGGTAGTCCCCCTATGTCCCCGCGCGCTGAATCCCGGCACACCGAATCCCGGCACCTCAAATCCACATCGGCCCGTAAAGCGAGCAAGTCCGTACTGCGTACCCGCGCCGCCGTGCTGGCCGCGGGCATGGGGGCCTCGCTGGCGCTGGGGGCGGGCGGTGCGTTCGCCGCGGACGCGGCGCAGGGCAACGGTGTGCTGTCGGTGGCTCCGGCCAGTGACCTGAGCAAGTCGGTGCAGGCGCAGGCGGACGCCCTCCAGAAGGCGATCGACGCCGAGAAGGCGGCCGCGAAGAAGGCGGCGGCCGCGAAGGCGAAGGCGGCGGCCGAGAAGGCCGCCAAGGAGGCCGCGGCGAAGAAGCGGGCCGCGGAGCAGGCTGCCGCGAAGAAGGCCGCGGAGAAGAAGGCGGCGGCGGAGGCCGCGGCGAAGGCGCGGCAGGCTGCCGAGGCCCGCCAGAAGGCTGCCGAGGCCGCCAAGAAGGCCGCCGAGGCCAAGGCCGCCTCCTGGGTGACGCCGGTCGCCTCGTACCAGATCGGCGCCTCCTTCGGGCGCGCGGGCAACCTGTGGGTCAACAACCACAGTGGGCAGGACTTCGTCGTGCCGTCCGGCACCTCGGTGCGCGCCGCCCACGGTGGTGTGGTGGTCAAGGCCGGCGGCAACGGCGCCGGTGACGGCCCGGCGTACGGCAACGCCATCGTCATCAAGCACGCCGACAACACGTACTCGCAGTACGCGCACCTGTCGCTGGTGAAGGTGTCGGTGGGCCAGGCCGTGACGACCGGTCAGGAGATAGGTCTCTCCGGGAGCACCGGCAACTCGACCGGCCCGCACCTGCACTTCGAGATCCGTACGACGCCGAACTACGGCTCGGCCATCGAGCCGCTGGCCTTCCTGCGCTCGCACGGCGTCAAGGTCTGACGCACTGAGCTTGGTACGACCCCCGGGCGTCGGTCAGGCCGCGTCCGGGGTGTCGGACCTCTCCTGCGGGCCCTCGTGCGGGCCCTCCTGCGGGTGTGCCTGTGCCAGCAGATCGAGGGCGACTTCGAGGGCGGCCTTCCGCTTTTCCTCGGGGCCGGCGTCGATGTGCTGCATGGCGAACTGGGACGTATGCATGACGAAGATCGCACTGAGGCTGCGGACCTGGTCGGTCAGCGGCGCGTTGGGGTCCCTCAGCAGGTCGCTTAGGGCGATCATCCGGTCCTTGAGGGTTTCGCCGGGGCGCAGATGGCTCATCGCGGCCTGGTTCTGCTGCATGAACCGGAACAGCGGGAGGGCGCTTTCGAGGGCCACGCTGTAGCGGCGCATCAGCTCCTGCTTGGTCTCCAGGGTGCGGGGCTGTTCCTGACCCCAGGCGAGCAGTTCGTCCAGCGGCCGGGCCAGGTCCTGGAACAGGCTGATGAGGATGTCTTCCTTGGTCTTGAAGTGGTAGTACAGCGCGGCCTTGGTGACCTCGAGCCGCTCGGCGATCTCGCGTAGCGAGGTCTTCTCGTAGCCCTGCTCGGCGAAGAGCTCCAAGGCCACGTCCTGGATGCGCTGCCGGGTGTCGCCCCGGCGCGCCTGCGGTGTGCTGGCCATCGTGCTCTCCTGTGGTCGTGGGGGCCGTGCGCGGCCGAACAGAACTTACTTGACGCCCGGCTAGTAGACGCCGTACCTTCTCCACTGTACTCAACTAGCCGGGCGGCAAGTAAGTAGCCGGTCGCAGCAATTGGCCGCACCCCAGGGGGGAAGTGGAGAGAATGTCCCAGAAACAGTCCGGAGGCGGAGCGCCATCCGCGTCACCGCAGCCCAGCGCGGAGGCCCCGCAGTCCGGCGGGGAGGGCGCGCCGCCCGGCGCCGAGGGCGCGTCCGGTCGTAAGCCCCGCTCCACGGGTGTGGTGATCTTCGCGCTGATGATCGCCATGCTGCTCGCGATGCTCGACAACATGATCGTCGGCACCGCGATGCCGACCATCGTCGGCGATCTCGGCGGGCTCGAACACCTCTCCTGGGTGGTCACCGCGTACGCCTTGGCGACCGCCGCCTCCACCCCCATCTGGGGAAAGCTCGGCGACATGTATGGGCGTAAGGGCATGTTCCTTACGTCCATCGTGGTCTTCCTGGCCGGTTCGGCCCTGTCCGGCGCGGCCCAGGACATGGGGCAGCTGATCGGCTTCCGGGCCCTTCAGGGCCTCGGCGCGGGCGGTCTGATGGTCGGTGTGATGGCGATCATCGGCGACCTGGTCCCGCCCCGGGAGCGCGGCAAGTACCAGGGCATGATGGCCGGTGTCATGGCCGTGGCCATGATCGGCGGACCGCTGGTCGGCGGCACCCTCACCGACCACCTCGGCTGGCGCTGGATCTTCTACATCAACGTCCCCCTCGGCGTGATCGCCCTGGCCGCGATCACGACGGTGCTGCATCTGCCGAAGAAGCGCACGCAGGCACGGATCGACTACGTCGGCGCGACGCTGCTCACCATAGGCATCACCTCGCTCGTGCTGATCACGTCCTGGGGCGGGAACGAGTACGCGTGGGGCTCGGTCCAGATCATCGGTCTCGGCGCGCTGGGGGTCGTCGCGCTCATCGCCTTCGTGGCCGTCGAGCAGCGGGTCGCCGAGCCCGTGCTGCCGCTGCACATATTCCGTAACGGCAACTTCTCGCTCATCACGGTGATCGGCTTCCTCACCGGCTTTGTGATGTTCGGGTCGATGACCTTCCTGCCGCTCTACCAGCAGACCGTCCAGGGCGCCTCGGCCACCAACTCCGGTCTGCTGCTGCTCCCGCTGCTGCTGGGCATGCTGGTCGTCTCGCTGATCGCGGGCCGGGTCACCACCCAGACCGGCAAGTACCGGATCTTCCCCATCCTCGGCGGCGGCCTGATGCTGGCGGGTCTGTTCCTGCTGTCCCTCATGGACACCAACACCACCCGCCTGACCTCGGGCATCTACATGGCGGTGCTCGGCGCGGGCATGGGCTTCCTGATGCAGACCTCCATGCTCATCGCGCAGAACAGCGTCGAGATGAAGGACATGGGCGTCGGCTCCTCCTCCGCCACCCTCTTCCGCACCCTCGGCGGTTCCTTCGGCGTCTCCATCCTCGGCGTGCTCTTCACCAATCAGGTGAAGGACACGATGATCGACCGGGTCGGCGAGAAGGGCGCGGCGGTCACCTCCGGCGGCGCCAACCTCGACCCGGCGATGCTTCCGAAGCTGCCCGCGGACATCAGGGACGCGTACACCCACGCGGTCGCGAACGGAGCGCACCAGGTCTTCCTGTGGGGCGCGGTGATCGCGGTCGTCGGCTTCCTCGCGGCCTGGTTCATCAAGGAGGTCCCGCTGCGCGGGTCCGGGCCCAAGCCCAAGGGCGAGGGCGAGGAGCAGGCCCCGGCCGACCAGATGCCGGTGGTCGAGGCGGTCTGAGTCTGATCTGACTGGATGGACAAGCGTGAGGCGCGGGTGGGTGTTCTCGTCGGCCTCGTTGGTCTGCCGCTGGGTGTAAG
>NZ_JBSFMM010000291.1:0-11955 GCF_053599555.1 Streptomyces sp. NPDC000941 | reverse complement strand
GTAGCATGCTTGTTTTGTGGTTTTTTTGGCACCGCCCCACGCCGTAGCGTCGGCGTGTCGCTGTCCCATACTCACCGCAAACTCACTTGGGGATCTCGATGGTGAAGGTCGTGCCGACGCCGACGGCGCTCTCCACCCCGATCGTCCCCTGATGGTCCTTCACGATCTGGCGGGCGATGGACAGCCCGAGCCCGCTGCCGCCGGTGGCCCTCCCCCGCGCGGCGTCGGCCCGCCAGAAGCGGTCGAAGACGTGCGGCAGCTGCTCGGCGGGGATGCCGTGCCCGGTGTCGCCGACGTGGACCGCGGCCCCCGCGCCGCGGCGCGCCAGGGACAGCCGAACGGTGCCGCCGGGCCCGGTGGCCCGTACGGCGTTGCTCACCAGATTGCCGACGGCCTGCCGCAGCCGGTCCGCGTCGGCGTACGCGTACACGGGGTCGCCGTCCGGCGTCTCGACGGTGAGGGCGACCCCGGCGCGCTCGGCCTGGGCCCGGTGGGCGGTGCGGCAGGTCTCCAGCAGTTCGCCCAGCTCGATGTGGTCGCGGTGGTAGCTGAGCGCACCCGCCTCGGCGAGCGCCAGGTCCTGCAGGTCGTCGACGATCCGCTGCTGGAGCAGGACCTCCTCGTGGAGCGAGTCCAACAGCTCGGGTTCCGGGTCGACGACCCCGTCGCGCAGCGCCTCCAGATAGCCGCGCAGATTGGCCAGCGGGGTGCGCAGCTCGTGGGCGACATCGCCGACGAGCCGGCGCTGACGCTCCTCGCTGTCCTGCAGCGACGCGGCCATACGGTTGAAGGAGCGGCCGAGTTCGGCGATCTCGTCCCGGCCGGTCACGGACACCCGCCGGGCCAGGTCGCCCTCGCCGAGGCCGCGGGAGGCGGCGGTCAGGGCGCTGACGGGGCGCAGCACCGTCCGGCTGAGCAGCAGCGCGCCGAGGATGGCCGCCACCGCGACGGCTACGGCCACGGTGACCGCGGGCGCGGCGGCGAGGGCGGACGGGGGCTCGTCGAGGGCGCCGAGGCGGACCTGGAGCGGCGGCGGGGCGGCGTCGCTGATCTGCTCGGCGAAGATCCGCCGGAGGCACGGAACGGTCCCCTCCGCCCCGGCCGATCGGCAGGAGTTCTTCCCGGCCTGGACGTACCGGTCGACCAGCGCCGCAGACGTCTGTGGCCGCTCGCAGCGCCCTTGCGCCGTCTTCCCGCCGCTTGCCGGGTCTTCCCCGCTCGCCGTGTCCCCGCCGCCGGGCTCCCGGCGCGCCGAGTACGTCGGGATGCCGCTCTCGTCCTGGCCGACCATCACCTCGGTGCCGGAACGGGTCAGACACGCGGCGTACGCCGTCCCGGTGCGGTACCGGGAGATCTCGAGGGCGGTGAGCTTGATCAGGATCGCCGGCGGCCGCGGGTCGTCGGGCAGTCGCAGCTCGGGGCGCGGGTCCACCAGGAGCGGCGCACCCGTGCCGGCCCTGCGGGGCTCACGGCCCATCAGGACGTCCGAGTCGGCCAGCGGCGCACCGGAGCCGGTCGTGGTGGTGACCCGTATGCGCTGCCCGGTGTCGGCGGCCAGCCCGCGCACTGCGGGCGCGACGCCGTCCCAGGTGCCGTGCCGCAGGCCGTACTGGCGCAGTTCCTTGGTGACCCGGTTGATGTCGGCCCGGTCCGCGGCGGCGGTCTCGTTCGCCTGCCGGGTGGCCTGGCGCAGCGTCAGCCAGGCGGTGGCCGCGGTGGCGGCGACCACGAGCAGCATCATCAGGGCGAGCGCCCGCAGCCGGAAGCTCACCGCGCCGGGTCCGGCCCCGGGTCGGCCAGCCGGTAGCCGCGTCCGTAGACGGTCTCCACCATGCGGGGCGCCCCCGGCCCGCGCTCCAGCTTGCGGCGCAGGTTCATCACGTGGGCGTCCACGGTGCGCTCCAGAACGTTCTGCTCGAAGCCGAAGACCCGGTCGATGATCTTCGCCCGGGTGAAAGCGCGCCCCGGCTCGCCGGCCAGCAGGGCCAGGATGGCGAACTCCTTGCCGGTCAGCGCGATCACCTCGCCTGCGAGCCGCACCTCGAAGCGCGCGGTGTCGATCTCCAGCGCCCCGGCCCTGATGACCGTCGGCTCCCCCGTGGTGGCCCTGGACCGCCGCAGCAGGGCCCTGACGCGGGCGGTCAGCTCCCGGGGGCTGTACGGCTTGGTCATGTAGTCGTCGGCGCCGAGGTCGAGCCCGAGGAGCATGTCCTCCTCGGTGGCGCGCGCGGTCAGCAGCAGGATCGGCACCTGGGACTCGGCGCGCAGGATGCGGCACACGTCCAGGCCGTCGATCTGCGGCATCATCACATCGAGCACGATGAGGTCCGGGCGGGTGGTCCTGGCGCGGTCGATCGCCGAGCGGCCGTCGTGGACGGTCTGGACGGCGTTCCCCTCCCGCTCCAGATAGATCCGGATCAGCCGCGCCTGCTTCTCGTCGTCCTCGGCGACCAGGATGCGCGCGCTCAACAAGCCCCTCTCAGATAGCCATCAGGCCCTGTTGACGACCGCCGCCTGAGGCCGGATCGGCAGCCTGTTGACCGGGCGGCCGGACGCCGAGCGGACCGCCGCGGCCACCGCAGCCGGGGTGGTGACCACCGGCACCGCGCTGACGGCCTTGGCGCCGAAGGGGGCGACCACGTCCCGTTCCTCGACGAGTTTGACGATACGGATGTCGGGGACGTCCACGGCGGTCGGCAGGGTGTAGCCGGTGAGGTCCGGGTGCCGGACCACGCCGCGGGAGGTGCGCAGGTTCTCGGTGAGGGCCGCGCCGATGCCCTGGGCGACGCCCGCCTCGATCCGGGCCGCCAGCTGACGGGGGTTGAGCACCCGGCCCACGTCCTGGGCGATCGTCATGTCCACCACGCGCACCGCGCCGATCTCGATGTCGACGTCGACCACGGCGCGGATCGCGCAGAAGGCCAGGCCCACGAAGGCGTCGCCCTGGCCCGTCTCGTCCAGCGGTTCGGTGGGGTGCGGGCGGCACTGCGCGGTGGCCCACAGCTCCTTGCCTTCAAGCGCCTCGTCGACGGTCGTGCTGAGCACCCCGTCGTACGAGGTGATCTTGCCGTCGGCGATGGTCAACAGCTCTGTCGACATACCGAACTTATGCGCGAGCGGCTGCAGCAGCTGGGTGCGGACCATCTTCGCGGCCCGCTCCACCGCGCCGCCCGACACCCAGGTGTGGCGGCCGCGCGCCGCGGGCCCGGCCGGGGGCTGATCGGTGTCGACCGGTGCGACATGCACCTCTTCGATCCCCAGGACCTCCTGGACGATCTGGCGGGCCAGAGTGGTGAACCCCTGGCCGGTCTCGACGGCCGCGCAGATGACGGTGGCCACCGAGCCGACGACCTTGACCGTGGCCGTGGAGACCTCGTCGGCCCCCTCCGCGCCGAGCATGTGCACCATGCCCAGGGCGTAGCCGACGCCGCGCCGCACCGCGCCCGGGTCGCCCGCGCCCTCGGGGCCGCCGGGCAGCAGCCACTCCTCCTCGGGGTCGTCCTTGGGGAGCGGGGGCAGCGGGGTGTCCCGTACGGCGCGCAGCAGTTCGGCGACCGGGGCCGGGCAGGTGACGGTCTGACCGGTGGGCAGCAGATCGCCGGTCGCCATCGCGTTGCGCAGCCGGATCTCGGCCGGGTCGAGGCCCACCTTGGCCGCCAGCTTGTCCATCTGGCCCTCGTACGCGGCGCACACCTGCATCGCGCCCTCGCCGCGGACATGGCCGGAGGGCGGGTTGTTGGTGCGCACCGCCCAGCCCTCGATGAACGCGTGCGGTACGACGTACGGGCCGCAGGCGAAGGACACCGCGGCGGCCAGCGAGTCCGCGGAGGAGTCCGCGTACGGGCCCGCGTCCAGCAGGATCTGCGCCTCGACCTTCACCAACTTGCCCTCGGCGTCGGCGTGGTGGCGGTAGCGCAGCAGGGTCGGATGGCGGTGGGCGTGGCCGAGGAAGGACTCCTCGCGGGTCGCGGCGAGCTTGACCGGATGGCCGGTGCGCAGCGCGAGCAGGCCCAGCGGCAGTTGCATACCGGGGTCCTCGCGCTCGCCCATGGCGCCGGGCACGCCCGTGACCACGACCTTGACCCGCTCCGGCTCCAGGCCGAAGCAGGCGGCGGCCAGGTCGCGGTCGGCGTGCGGGTCGGTGGAGGCGGTGTAGATCTCCACGCCGCCGTCGGGGCGCGGTACGGCCAGGCCCGCCTCGGCGCCGATGGGCGCCGGGTCCTGACGGCCGATCCGGTACAGGCCCTCGACGATGACCTCGCCGACCACGTCCGGGTCGCCGAAGCTCAGCGGGATGTGGCGGACCAGATTGCCGTCGGGGTGCAGCGGCTCGGCCCCGAACGCCTGCTCGGGGTCGGTGACCGGCTCCAGCACCTCGTACTCGACGGCGATGGCCGCGGCGGCCAGCCGGGCGGTGTCGGGGTGGTCGGCGGCGACCGCGGCGATCGGCTCGCCGTGGTGACGGACCAGGTCCTTGGCGAAGACGGGGCGGTCGGCGACGCGGCGGCCGTGCGCGGCGTCGCCGGGCACGTCGGTGTGGGTCACCACGGCCCGTACGCCCGGCATCTGGGCGGCGGGCGCGGTGTCGATGGAGACGATGCGGGCGTGCGGATGCGGGGAGCGCAGCACGGCGGCCCACAGCAGCCCCTCGGCCCACAGGTCGGCGGCGTACGGGAAGGTGCCGGAGGCCTTGGCCGCCGCGTCCGTGGGCTGCAGCGACATGCCCAGGCCGATGGTCGGCGGCTCCTTGGGCGTGAGGGGGACCCCGGCGGCGGGGGTGGCGGTGGCGGCGCCGGTGCCGTCCGCGATTCCAGTCATGCCGTCGTCCTCCCGCTGCCGCTGCCGTCGAAGCCGCCGTCGCCGGTGCCGTGTATCCCCGGCGGGCCCGCCTGGTGCGGAATGCGGCCGGCGGCGTCCTGCCCGCCGTCCGCCGCCGCGGCCTCCTCCGCCTCGGCGGCGGCCGCCGCCTCCCGGCCCGCGACGACCTCGCGGACCGCGTTGACCACCCCGCGGTAGCCGGAGCAGCGGCACAGGTTGCCGCTGATCGCCTGCCGCGTCTGCAGGTCGGTCGGGGAGTGGTTGCCCTGCAGCAGGTCGTGCAGGGTCATGGCCATGCCCGGTACGCAGAACCCGCACTGCACCGCGCCGCAGGCGGCCAGGGCGCGCTGCACATCCGAGGGCTGCCCGTCCACGGCCAGGCCCTCGACCGTACGGACCTCACAGCCCGCGGCGGTCGCGGCGGGCACCAGGCACGAGGCGACCAGCCGCCCGTCGACCTGGACGGAACAGGCCCCGCACTCGCCCTGCGAGCAGCCGTCCTTGGCCCCGGCCAGGCCCAGGCGCTCGCGCAGTACGTACAGCAGCGACTCGCCGATCCAGGCGTCGGTGACGGGGCGGTCGGTGCCGTTGACGTGCAGGACGTACGAGGCGCTGGGGTGCTCGCTGTCGGCCTGGGGGGTCTCGGCGGCGTCGGGGGTTGTGCCGGGGTCCGCCTGGGCGTCTGTCGGGTCGGTCGGCTGCTCGGCCTCGGGGACGGATGGCGCCTCGGGGGCCGTCGTCTCCGCGGTGGGCCGCTCGTCGGCGTCCGCGGCTTCGACGTCCTCGGCCGACGGGTCGGCTTCGACTCCGGCTCCGGCTCCGGCTCCGGCGAGGGGCGCGCCGTGGCCGTCCAGCGCCAACTCGGCCGATTCCTCGGCCTGTACGAGGCCGGCAGGCGCCTGGGGGACCTCAGGGGCCGGGCCGTCGGCGTCGGCCACGACGCCGTGCGGCGGGGTCGCCCGGGCCATGTGACCGCCGTCGGCTCCGCCCGGGCCGCCGCCTGCTCCCGGGCCGTCATGGGCCTCGTAACCGTCGTCCACGAACCCGCCGCGACCGCCACCCGGCGCGACACCGTGCGGGGGCGTCCCCGCACCCGCGTGGCCGTCGTAGCCGTCGTCCACGAACCCGCCACGGCCGCCCACGGGCGCCACGCCGTGCGGCGGGGTCGTCTGGCCCGTATGGCCGCCGTCGGGCCCGGCCGGGCGGCCCTGGCCGCCGTACGTCAACTCCTCGGGCCAGTCGTCCACCTCGGGCACCTCGGTGCCCGCCGCCGGAGTGGACAGCGCGCCGGCCGCGGCGGTGCCGCCGTGCGGCGGGGTGGGGGCGCCGTGGTGCTCGACGGGCACGTCGGCGCCGCCGGGCAGCCTCAGGCGCCGCCGGGCGGGGCCCCTGCCCTGCTGCGTCGGGGCCGCGGGGGCGCGGCGGACGGAGTGGTCGCCGAGCGCGTACTCGCCGGATTCCTCGGCGGAGCCGTCGTCACCGGCCACCGGAATCGACCACTGACCGGTCTGGCCGTGCTGCTGACCAGGCTGACCGGGCTGGCCAGGTTGTCCCGGCCGAACCGGCCCGCCCTGCCGCTGGTCTTGGTGCAGCCCCTGCTGGACCTGCTGCTCCTGCTGCTCCTGTGCGCCGTCCGCGAAGGGCGTCGTCCACTGGGCGGTGTCCTGCGCCCCGTACGGATGCGTCGGCTGGCCGGGGTGGTCATCGACCCCGTCGTCACCCGCGGCCGGGACGGCCCACGGGCCGTCGGCCGACTCGGGCACCTGCCACTGGGCCGCGGCCGTCGGGTCGTTCACCTGGTACACGCCGGTCTCGTCGACGCCGTCGTCGGCGGCGAACGGGATCGACCACTGATCGGTCTGGCCGGACTGGCCCGGCTGACCGGGCCGGCCCTGCTGCCCCGCGCCGGGCAGCTGCCACTGCCCGGTCGTGTGCGCGCCATGCGGGGCGTGCGGGTTCTGGTGTTCGCCGTACGCGTACTCGCCCGTGTCGCCGGATCCGCCCGCCGGGCCGGGCTGGGCCCACTGGCCGGAGTCGTCCGCGCCGGCCTCCATCGGCACGGCCCACTGCCCGGTCCCCGAGGAGTCGCCGTGCGCACCAGGGGCGTGGGCCGTCGGCTGCCACTGGCCGCCCTCCGAGGGCGCGCCGGGACCACCCGTCATGGGCGGCGGGGTGTAGCCGGTGCCAGGGGCCGCGAGCGGGTCCCATCCGCCCCCGAGGGCGGCCGGGTCCTGGTGCGAGTAATCGGGCGGCAGCTGCACGAACCCCGTGGCCTCCGCGTCGTACTCGGGGCCGTGTGGCATCGGCTGCCACCCGCTCCCGGGCTCCGGCCGGTGCGGCTGCTGTTCGTCACTCACGCGAGTGCCCTCCCCAGTGCTCGGCGGGCCAGGGCTGACACCGTACGCCTCAGATGGATGGCGGCGGGCGGCAGGGGCACCGGCTCGGAGCCGTCCGCCGGCGGAGCCGGGTCGGGAATGCAGGCGGCGGCCACGTACTCGCCGAAGGCCGCCGTGACCTGCGGGTCGAGGCGCCCCCGGTCGCCGTCCCAGTCGATGAGCGAGGCGACCCAGCGCTCGGCCTCCAGCGGCCGCAGCGGCATGGGCGCGACCGCGCCGACCGCGCAGCGCACACCCCGCCGCGCCGGGTCGAGCACGACGGCGCACGAGGCCGTGGACCGGCCCGGGCCGGTGCGCCCGGTGGCCTTCAGGAAGGCCTGGGGGGCGTGCAGGATCGGCACGCGTACGAAGCCGACGAGTTCGCCGGGGCGCAGCATCTCGACCCCGGCCAGCAGATGGCTGACCGGGATCTCGCGGCGCGCGCCCTCGGGCCCGGCGATGATGACCGTGGCCTCCAGCGCGGCGAGCACCGGCAGCGCGTCGCCCGAGGGGGCGGCGGTGACGATGTTGCCGCCGAGGGTGCCGGCGTTACGGATCTGCGGCGGCCCGGCGGCGCGCGCCGCGGCGGCCAGCGCCGGGATGAGCGCGGCGAAGTCGGGGCGGCCCATACGGGCGTGGGAGAGTCCGGCGCCGAGCAGGGCGTGACCGTCCAGGTAGCGCCAGCCGCGGATCTCGGTGATCCGGCCGAGGCCGACGAGTGCGGCGGGCCGCAGCAGCCCGGAGTTGACGGTGGCCATCAGATCGGTGCCGCCCGCGACGGGCACGGCGGCGGGCATGGCGGCCAGCGCCGCCACGGCCTCGTCGAGCGTGCCCGGCAACGTCACCGTGTGCGCCGCCTGCGGTGCGTGCGTGGTCAACCCAGCTGCCCCTTCCCCGGTGTCCCGGCTGTTGCGCCGTACGGTACGTGCTGACAGCCCGGACGTGGCAACTCTGGCACATCTTCCGAGTCTGCCGTCGCGAGGGTCCGTGAAGCATGGATCCGTCCCCGACCAGGGGGATGGTACGGGTTTAGGGCGACGTCTCCGCCAGGTGTGGATTGCCACGTTTCAGGGACCCTTGTACGACTTGGGGTTGAGCCGGGGACCTACGGTCCCAGGGGTACGCCGCCTGCGGGCGCACCTTCCGGCGTACCTCACACGATCGGGGGCGACCCGTCGATCGGACGTCCGGATACGCCAGGGCGCCGCTGCCACGGACGCGGGCCGCCGGGGGGCCGGTAGTCCACGCCGAGCGCGTCCAGGCGCGCGTAGTGGGCCGCCATGCGCTCCTGGAAGCCGGTGAAGTCCCGCTCGGGCGGCGGCGGAAGCGGCGACCAGACGGCTTCGGCGAAGGCGGCGAGGCGCGGGAAGGTCTGGTAGTCGACGCGCCGCCGGTCCTCGGTCACCTCCGTCCAGACGTTGGCCTGAGCGCCGAGTACGCGCTCCGCCTCCGCGCCGGTGAGCTCGGGTGGAACCGGCTCGAAGCGATAGACGTCCTCCAGCGTGCGCACGTAGCCGATGGGAACCGGCTCATCGTCGCCGACGGCCTGGCGGTAGTCGAAGTAGACCTGCTGTTGTGGGCACATGACGACGTCGTGGCCAGCACGGGCGGCAGCGATGCCGCCCGCGTAGCCGCGCCAGGACGACACGGCGGCGCCCTCGGCCAGATCGGCCCCCAGCGCGCTGCCCTCCAGGATCTCGTCCCAGCCGATCAGACGGCGGCCGCGCTCGGCCAGCCGGCGGCCGAAGTGACCCAGGAACCAGTTCTGCAGCTCGTCCTCGTCCGCCAGGCCCAGCTCCCGGATGCGCGCCTGGGCGGCCGGGGAGACCCGCCACTGCTCCTTGGGGCACTCGTCGCCGCCGAGGTGGACGAAGCTGCCCGGGAAGAGCTCCAGGACCTCGTCCAGGACGTTCTCGTAGAAGCGCAGCGTGGTGTCGGCGGGTGAGAGTACGTTCGGGTTGACGCCCCAGGTGGTCCAGACGCCGAGGGAGGCGGTGTCGACGGCGTCGGTGTTGCCCAGCTCCGGGTACGCGGCGATGGCGGCCTGCGAATGTCCGGGGATGTCGATCTCCGGGACGACGGTGATGTGCCGTTCGGCGGCGTAGGCGACGATCTCGCGGATGTCGTCCTGGGTGTAGTAGCCGCCGTGCGGGCGCTCGTCCCACAGCGGTGAGGCGCGGTGCCCGAATTTGGTGCGCTCGCGCCAGGCGCCGACCTCGGTGAGCCTGGGGTAGCGGCGGATCTCGATGCGCCAGCCCTGGTCGTCGGTCAGATGCAGATGCAGCACATTGAGCTTGTGCGCGGCCAAGAGGTCGATGTACGCGAGCACATCGCCCTTGGGCATGAAGTGCCGCGCCACGTCCAGCATGAGGCCGCGCCAGCCGAACCGCGGGGCGTCCTCGATCAGCACACACGGCACCCACCACGTCTCCCGGGGCGCGATCGGCGCCCGGCGGAAGGCGTCGGGGCCGAGCAGTTGGCGAAAGGTCTGCGCGCCCCAGAAGATCCCGGCCGGGCCGCCGCCCTCGATCCGGACCGCGTGGCCGTCGATGGTGATGCGATACCCCTCGGGGCCGAGCTTCCGCTCGACCTCGGGGCTGATCGAGAGGAAGAAGTCGTGGCCTTCGCCGAGCGGGAGCGGCAGGCCGGTCGCGGCGCCGACGGTGTCGCTCAGCCAGCGCGCCGCGGCCTCGGTGCCGGGACCGGCGCCGAGCACGGTCTCGGAGTCCACGGGGTAGAGGGCGCCGAACTGCAACTCGCGGACGAGGCGGGGCGCCGGGATCAGCCCTGTGGCGTTATCTGTGGCGTTGCCTGTGGCGTTCATGGCGAGGCTCAACCTTTCACGGCCCCGGCGAGCCCGGAGACCAGCCGGCGTTGGACAAGCACGAAGAAGACCAGGACGGGGAGGGTCATGACGGTGGATCCGGCCATGATCCCGCCCCAGTCGTTGTTCTCGGGTTTGAAGAAGACCAGCAGCGCCATGGGCAGGGTCGAGTTCTCGGTGGCGCTGATGATGAAGGACTTCGGGAACAGGAAGTCGTTCCAGGCGCTGATGAACGAGAAGACGCTGGTCGCCACGAGGCCGGGCAGCACCAGCGGGAACAGCACCTGCCACAGGAACCGGGACCGGCTCGCGCCGTCGATCATCGCGGCCTCCTCCAGGGTCTCCGGCACCGCCTTGACGAATCCGCGCAGCATCCAGATCGCGAACGGCAGCGAGAAGGCGAGGTGCGGCAGGATCAGCGAGCCCAGGGTGTTGAGGCCGACCCCGGGGACGGCCGTGCCGAGGTCGCGCATCAGGAAGAACATCGGGATCGCGAGGGCCTCCACCGGCACCATCTGGGCGATCAGGAACATGATCAGCAGCGTGGTGCGGAAGCGGAACCGGAAGCGGGCGACGGCCGTGGCCGCCAGGAAGGCGATCAGCGCCGAGAGCACCACCACGGCCCCGGCCACGATGAGGCTGTTTACGAAGTAGCGGCCGAAGTCCTGCTGCACGAAGACCCGGCGGAAAGCGTCCAGCTGCGGGTGGAGCGTCCAGGGCCTCGGATGTGCCGACTGGACCTCGCCTTCGGGTTTGAACGCCGAGAGCACCATCCAGTACAGGGGGAAGGCGACCACCAGCGCGATCACCACCGCGGCGGCCTCGGCGGCCAGCCGCCAGGGCCGGGCGGGGCGGCGGAGCCGCGGCAGGCGGACCCGCCGCCGGAACCGGGCTGGGGTGGGTGGCCGAGGCGTTGCCGTGGGCGCGTTCACAGTGCCTCCCGCTTTCACAGCGTCTCCCGCGTTCACAGTTCCTCCCCTTGGCGTCGCAGAAGCCGCAGATAGACCAGGGTCACCGCGAGCAGGATCAGCAGCATGACGACGCCGATCGCGGAGCCGAGTCCGTACTCCGAGGAGGCGAAGGCCTTCTGGTAGGCGTAGACGTTGAGCACGAGGTTCTGGCCCGCGATGCCGCCGCCGTTCGTCATGACGTAGATCTGCCCGAAGACCTTGAAGTCCCAGATGACCGACTGGATGGTGACGATCACCAGGATCGGGCGCAGCAGCGGCGCCATGATGCTGCGCCAGGTGCGCCAGGTGGAGGCCCCGTCGAGGGCGGCGGCCTCCAGCAGTTCGGGCGGTACGGCCCGGATGCCCGCGTAGACGGTGACCATCACGAACGGGAACGAGCACCAGACGACCTCGAGGAGCACCAGTGCGAAGGCGCTGTACCTCCCGTAGGTCCAGGAGTAGTTCTCGAATCCGCTCAGGCCCAGCCAGGTGAGCGCCTTGTTGACCGGGCCGAAGCTGGAGTCGAAGAGGAAGACCCACACCGTGGAGCCGGTCACGGGCGGGGTGGCCCAGGCGCCGAGGGCGGCGAGCATCAGCATCGTCCTGGGCACCGCGCGCACCTTGGTGAGCAGGACGGCCAGCGAGCAGCCCACGGCGAGGGTGCACAGCACACAGGCGGCGGCGAAGAGCAGGGTGCTCAGCAGCACCTGCCAGAACTGGTCGTCGCGGAAGAGGGCGGCGTAGTTGTCGAAGCCGATGAATTCGGTGGGGCGGCCCCCGCTGACCTGTGCCTGGGTGTAGCGCAGGAACGAGATCAGGCCGAGTTGGTAGACGGGGTAGACCAGCAGTCCGGCCAGCACCATGAGCGCGGGGGCCAGATAGAGCCAGGGAGTCCAGGCGGGGTGCCGGCGCGGGCCGCGGCGCTGTCCCCGACCGTGTCGGTCGCGAACGCGACCTGCTTGCCGAGGAGTTCGCCGAGCCGCCGGGC
>NZ_JBSFMM010000290.1:0-12125 GCF_053599555.1 Streptomyces sp. NPDC000941 | reverse complement strand
GCCCAGCACACCGCTGGGCTGACCGCCCGGCCACCGCGCGGCAGCAGCTGCGGCGGAGCGCAGCGGAGCCTGTTCTGAGCTCAGCCGCCCGCCGGGCCGGGAGACCGGGACGCCGGGCCGACCGCCCCTTCCCTCCTGCTGTTGGCGCCTTGGACCCGCAGGGTCCGAGGCGAAACCCGCACCCGCCCGAATCGAATACCGCGAGACGGCGCACAGGCGCAGGCGGAGCGCAGCAGAGCGTGCCTGCGTGCAATGCGCGGCGGGGCGCGGAAGGTCGTTTATTGGTCAGCGGAAGTGGCCATCAGGGTAGCCGGATTCGCCGTTTTCCAGGTCGTTCCGGCCGATGTGGAGACTGATGCCGCCGACCGGGTTGTCGTGCAGACCATGACAGATGTAGCTGTCGTTGACCCAGATGGGGCCGTCGGCCCACGTCACATCCAGCCGACCCGAGGCCAGCACAGGGGACTGAAGAGGTGGGGCCAGTTCGGCCACAGCATGCCAATCGAGCTTCAACACGCCCCGTGATGCCACAGGGCCGTTGGTCAGAAGCGCCCCAGGGCAAAGAAGGGCCCGTCGATCTACGTAACGGTCTCCGACCGGTCCCCCACCCCGCCGGTCGTCAGCCGACCGGACTGGATCGCCGAGACGGGGCGTGGGCTGTGGCTGCTCCGTGAACTCGCGGACGACTTCGGATGCACGCCGGTCGCCGGGGGCAAACAGGTGTGGATTCGGGTCGACATGGAACCAGAACGGCAAGGGCCGGAGGCAGTTCCCGTGATCCTGGACGGCCACCCTCCCGTACTCCTCAAGCGCCGCGATTTCCGCACCGTGCGACGCTTCCTCCTTGTCAACGCGCCGGACAGACAAAGGCGCTGAGGCGTCAAGCCAGGGCCGTATCGACGATCTGTCGACGGCGTATCGGCGACCGCTGTGACGCTGAAGGGGTCAGGCACCTCCCCGCGAGCGCAAGGAGCCCATATGCCCTCCGCACCCCCGGCTGAGTCATGGGACGTCCACCGGCTGCCATCCGCCCCTGGCAGGAACGTCCTGGTCACCGGTGGCAACGCGGGGATCGGCTACTTCGTCGCCGAACAGCTCGCCGGTACGGGGGCCACCGTCGTGCTCGGATGCCGGGACACGACCAAGGCCGAAACCGCGATGGCCTCGATCCGGTCCCGGGTGCCCGGCGCGCGAGTGCGCGCCCTGCGGCTGGACCTCGCCAACCTCTCGTCGTTGAAGGCATCGGTGGAAGCCCTGCACCTGGACCGTCTCGACGCGGTCGTTCTCAACGCGGGGGTGATGATCGACCACCCGCCGCGCCGCGAGAGCCACGACGGCCATGAGCTGATGTTCGCGACCAACCACCTCGGACACTTCGCGCTGACCCGGTGGCTCGCACCGCTGCTCGCGGCCGCCCCCGCGGCTCGCATCGTCACCACGGGCAGCTTCGCGGCGAAGTCCGAGCGGCTGGACCTCGCCGACCTCCAGAGCACCCGGGACTACCAGCCCAAACGCACCTACGCACGGTCGAAGCTGGCGCAGATGCTCTTCGCCCTGGAACTCGACCGCCGCCTGCGGGCGGCCGGCAGCACGGCGCTGAGCGTGGTCACCCACCCCGGCGGCGCCCTGGACTCCCTCACCCCCTCACGTCCACCCGTCCACATCCGCACCACCGGCGACCGACTGCGCGGCCTGCCGGCCGGCCTCTTGGTCCAGGGCAAGGAGGCCGCCGCGTGGCCCGCCGTCCGGGCCGTCCTCGACCCGGACGTGGCGGGCGGACAGCTGTGGGCTCCCCGGGTGTTCGGGCTGCGCGGCCTGCCACGGCCGGCACCTCTCTGGGACCACCTGGCCGATACCGCGGTCGCGGCGCGCCTGTGGGACGCGAGCTGCGAGCTGACCGGGGTCGACCCGAGCTCCGGCCTCTGAGGCCCGAAGATCTCCCACCCCGCCCATCGATCAATGATATCGATCACCGTGCTTATATGATATCGTTCGGATATCTATTGTCCGGAGAGAGCGACACCTCGATGTCCCGCACCGTGATCGATCTTGATGACGACACCACAGAAGAGCTGATGAGGCTCTACAACGTGAAGACCAAGGCGGCAGCGGTACGCCGCGCCATGGAGGAGACCGTCAAGCTGCATCGGCGCCTGGAGTTCATGGACGCCATCGACAGCGGTGCGATTGATCTCACCTATGACGCTCGAACCACGACTACAGGGGACGCGGCCTGACCCTTGCGCTACCTGATCGACAAATCCGCTCTGGCGCGACGGACCAAGGCGTCCGTTCGAGCTGCCCTCGACCCGCTTGTCCAGCGTGGACTGATCGCTGTCAGCGGTGCGGTCGAAATGGAAATCCTCTACTCCGCTCGCAACAGTGCGGAAGTCGACCGATTGCGTTACTGGCTATCCGGCTTCGAGTACCTTCCCTGCCCGGACGAGGTATGGGATCGCGCCAAGGAAGTTCAGTCGCTGGCAACGCGGACCGGCAACCATCGCGCCCTGTCGATGGCAGATCTTTTGATCGCCGCCACGGCCGAGCGCCACTCGGCAACCGTCCTGCACTACGACGAGGACTACGAGCAGATCGCTGCGATCACCCGTCAGCCCCACCGGTGGGTCGTCCCCTCCGGCACTGCCGACTGACGTCGAGATCAGGCGGTGGTGAACCATCCGCCTCGCCGAATCAGAGACAGTACACACCCGCGGGTGTGTACTGTTCTGGTATGGAGATCTATTCGCTCGTGGACGCCCGAAACCAGCTCGGGCAGCTCGTCGGACGCGTCCGGCACGGCCAGGAAGAGATCGTCATCAGCGAATACGGCAAGCCTGCGGCTGCCCTGATCCCCATAAGCGAACTCGAAGAGCTACAGCGCCTGCGTGACGCCGCGGACATCGCTGAAGCCGCGGCGCGTGAGGCGGCGCCGACCGGCCCGTCGATGGCGCATGACGAGTTCATGGCCCAGCTTGAGGCCGAGGATCGTCGGGCAGCTGCCTCGTGACCCATACCGTGGTGTGGCAGCACCAGGCCATGGCCGAGTTCCGTCGGCTGCGCCAGATCGACCCAGTGGGCGCGAAGGCTTGCGCCAGTGCAGTCCGAGCCCTGGCTGATGACCCCTTTCCGGCGGGGCTCGCGCGTTGGGCGGCTCCGGCTACTGGCGGCTGTCCGTTGACGACTGGCGTGTGTTGTACCGGCCGACCGGCGACACCGTCACCGTGCACATCCTCAAAGTTGGCCGCGTCACCTGAGTGCCGGGTGCTCACGAGCACCTGCGAGAAGTGCTGAACGAGAGACAAGAACGAAGGTGCGCGGATGCACGGTGAGTACAAGGTGCCGGGCGGGAAGCTCGTGGTCGTGGATCTCGAGGTCGAGGACGGCCGGCTGAAGGACGTCCGGGTCGCCGGGGACTTCTTCCTGGAGCCCGACGAGGCGCTGCTCGCCATCAACCGCGCGCTGGAGGGCGCGCCCGCCGACACCGATGCGCGCGGGCTCGCGGGCCGGGTCGAGGGGGCGTTGCCGGAGGGTGCGGTCATGTTCGGGTTCACGGCGGATGCCGTGGGTGTCGCGGTGCGGCGGGCGTTGGCGCATGCCACCGACTGGACGGACTACGACTGGCAGCTGATCCACGAGGGTCCGCAGCCGCCCGCCCTGCATATGGCGCTGGACGAGGTGCTGACCGAGGAGGTCGCGCTGGGGCGGCGGCCGCCGACGTTGCGGGTGTGGGAGTGGGCCTCGCCGGCCGTGATCATCGGCAGTTTCCAGTCGCTGCGCAACGAGGTGGACCCCGCGGGCGCGGAGCGGCACGGCGTCGAGGTGGTGCGGCGGATCAGCGGTGGTGGGGCGATGTTCGTGGAGCCCGGGAACACCATCACGTACTCGCTGTATGTGCCGGAGTCGCTGGTGTCCGGTCTGTCCTTCGCCGATTCGTACGCGTATCTCGACGACTGGGTGCTGGGCGCGCTCGGCGATATGGGCATCGCGGCGTGGTACCAGCCGCTCAACGACATCGCGACCGACGCCGGGAAGATCGGCGGCGCCGCGCAGAAGCGGGTGGTGACCGGGGCCGGGGCGGTGCTGCATCACGTGACGATGTCGTACGACATCGACGCGGACAAGATGGTCGAGGTGCTGCGTATCGGCCGGGAGAAGCTGTCCGACAAGGGGACCAGGAGCGCCAAGAAGCGCGTGGACCCGCTGCGCCGGCAGACCGGACTGGCGCGCGCCGCCGTCATCGACCGGATGATCGCCTCCTTCCGCGAGCGGTACGGGCTCGCGGACGGCAAGGTGACGGAGGAGGAGGCGGCACGGGCGCAGCGGCTGGCGGAGGCGAAGTTCGGCTCGCGGGAGTGGACCACGCGGGTGCCGTGATGGACCGCGCGGGTGCCGTGACGGCGGCCTGAGCGGGCAGGGCGGGGTGCGTCAGGTCCAGTTGGCCGGCTCCGCCAGTGCGTACGACGCGGCGATGCGGTGCTGGTCATGGAGGATCGTCAGCGTGGACGCGCCCGCGGGCGTGCCGTCCCGCCAGGCCGTGCAGTAGATACCGCTGGACCAGCGGATGGTCTGCGAGGTGGACGGCAGCAGGGTGATGCCGGTCGAGCTCACGGTCTTGCGTCCGTTGAGCCACACCTCGTACGCACCCTGGCCGTCGTCGGCCAACTTGAGCCGTACGACGAGCCGGATCCATGTGCCCCTCAGGCCGGTGATCTTGCCGACGGTCCCGGAGACCGCGCGGCCGCCGTAACGGATCTCGTCCCCTTGGACGAACATCAGCAGCCAGGGGCCCTCCGGGTCCTCGGGGGACCACTGCTGGAAGGTGACGTTCTGGTTGTGGAACCGCCAGTCGGGCGCGAGGCGGATGGCCTGGCCGTAGTAGCGGTCCTGGCCGACGCTCTGCGCGCCCCGCTGGAGGACTTCGGAGTGGTAGCCCCCGGTTTCGTCGATGTAGGTCTGGGTCGCCTCCAATGAGTGCGCGCCCTTGTAGGTCGGGGTGTCGATGGTGCTGATCGACCCCTGCTTCTGGGTGTAGCTGTAGTCCCAGCCCTCCACGCTGCCGCGGTTCTGGAAGTAGACACCCTCCGGCAGTTCGGCGGCCGATGCCCGGCCGGAGGGCGCGAGGGTGGCGAGTGGCCCGGCTAAGCCCAGACCTCCGAGCAATGTGAGTGCTTGTCGTCGCTTCATGCCGGAAGATGATGGGTGCCACCGGGTCAAGGGTCAAGAAGCTTGTCGGAAAAGGTCCGAGGATTACGGCTTGGGAGCCGTTTCCCGGCGTCCCAGCATCAGCAGCGTGTAGAGGACGAGCGCGGTCCCGAGCCCGACCGCCCAGCCGTAGTCGCCCAGCGGTTTGAGGAAGGGGATCAGCCCGTCCACCGGGAACGGGCCCGCCGTTCCGGGGTCGGTGTGCGCGCCGCCGATCGCCAGCACTCCGCCCGCCGTGAAGGCGGCGAGTGCCCGCCAGTTCCAGCCGCCGGAGTACCAGTAGCGGCCGCCCTCACGGTAGAGGTCGGGCAGGTGGAGGAAGGCGCGGCGGATGATCCAGTAGTCGGCGATCAGGATGCCCGCGACGGTGCCGAGGAGGGCGCCGACCGTATCGAGCCAGGTGAAGATGTAGACATCGGGGCTGGAGTACAGCTTCCAGGGGAAGATCGCGACCCCGACGACCGCGGCGATCACCGCGCCCACCCGGAAGGTGATCTTTCCGGGTGCCATATGGGACAGATCGAAGGCGGGCGAGACGACATTGGCCGCGATGTTCACGGACACGGTGGCGACCAGGATCGTGATCAGGGCGAACAGCACGCCCGCCCAGTTGTCGATTTTGGCCGCCACCTGTTCGGGCTGCCAGATGGGCGCGCCGTAGACCGCCTGCGTACCGGACGTCACCAGGACCGAGAGCAGGGTGAAGAGCGTCATGGTGGTCGGCAGGCCCAGCGACTGGCCCCAGAACTGGGAGCGCTGATCGGCCCCGTAGCGGGTGAAGTCGGGGATGTTGAGCGACAAGGTCGACCAGAAACCGATCATCGGCATCAGCGCGGGAAAGAACACCGACCAGAAGTCGCCGTCCCAGCCGAGTTCGGAGGGCTGGTCCAGCAGCGGGCCGAGGCCCCCGGCCTTGTTGGAGATCCAGATCAGCAGGGCCACCGCGCCGACGATGACGAACGGGGCCGCCCAGTTCTCGAAGCGCCGCAGGGTCTCCATACCGCGCACGATGATGGCGATCTGGAGGACCCAGAACAGCGCGAACGACAGCCAATGCGTCCAGGGATAGCCGCCGAGGGAAGCCGCGCCGGTCCACCAGTCGCCGAGCACCTTGCCCGCCAGGAGGAAGATGGCGGCCCCGCCGATCCACGTCTGGATCCCGAACCACGCGCACGCGACGCCCGCGCGGATCAGCGCGGGGAAGTTGGCGCCCCGGACGCCGAAGGAGGCGCGGGCGAAGACAGGGAACGGGATGCCGTAGCGCGGGCCGGCGTGGCCGGTGAGCAGCATCGGCACCAGCACGATCACATTGGCCACGGCGATGGTCAGCACCGCCTGCTTCCAGTCCATACCGAGCTGGATGAGGCCGGAGGCGAGCGTCCAGGTCGCCGCGTTGTGGGCCATGCCGACCCAGAGGGCGGTGAAGTTGTACGTGTTCCAGGTCCGCCGGGCGACGGGTACGGGCAGCAGGTCCTCATTGGCGTACCGCCCGGTGGGAACGGCCGCGCCCACGGGGAGCTCGACGCGGCCGTCCGGGTGGGTGGTCTGGGCGGATGGTGGCGGTGCGCTGGCGGTCATGGAACCCCTCTTCGTTCGACAGTGGTCAGGACGGGGCCGTGCGGGAGCGTCCTTGGCGCGGTTCTGTCGTTGGGTTCTGAGGTGAGAAAGAGAGGGACACCGGTCAGTCGGTCAGCGCCGGGATGACGCGTTCGCCGTACGCGTCGATGGTCGCCTCCTTCGCGTCGTGCATGGCGTAGATCGCGAACTGGTCGACCCCCAGCGCGCGCAGCCCCCGCAGCTTCTCGATGTGGGCCTCGACCGGACCGAGCAGGCAGAAGTGGTCGACGATCTCGTCGGGGACGAAGCCCGTGCCGGGGTGTCCGGTGCGGCCGTGGTGGGCGTAGTCGTAGCCGGCGCGGCCCTTGATGTACGCGGTCAGGGCGTCGGGGACGGCGTCGGAGTGCTCGCCGTAGCGTTTCACCAGGTCGGCGACGTGGTTGCCGACCATGCCGCCGAACCAGCGGCACTGCTCGCGGGCGTAGTCGAGGTCGTCCCCGACGTACGCGGGGGCCGCGACGCAGATGGTGAGCGCGGCCGGGTCGCGCCCGGCCTCGGCCGCGGCGGTCCGTACCGCCTTGACCATCCACTCCGTCAGATAAAGGTCGGCGAGTTGCAGGATGAAGCCGTCGGCCTTACGGCCGGTGAGGGCGAGCGCCTTGGGGCCGTAGGCGGCCATCCAGACGGGCAGTCTGCCGTTCTCGACCCAGGGGATGTGCACGGTGGTGCCGTCGACGACCGCCTCCCGCCCCTCGGCCAGATCGCGGATGGCGTCGATGGCCTGGCCGAGGCGGGCGAGGGTGTTGGGTTTACGGCCCGCCACGCGCATCGCGGAGTCGCCGCGGCCGATGCCGCATACGGTGCGGTTGCCGTACATCTCATTGAGCGTGGCGAAGGTGGAGGCGGTGACCTCCCAGGTGCGGGTGGACGGATTGGTGACCATGGGGCCGACGATCAGCCGCTCGGTGTGTTCCAGGATGCGGCTGTAGATGACGAACGGCTCCTGCCACAGCACGGCCGAGTCGAACGTCCAGCCGTGGGTGAAGCCCGCGCCCTCCGCGCGCCGCATCAGTTCGACCACATCCGCCGCCGGCGGATCGGTCTGCAGGACGAGTCCGAAATCCATACTCGCTCCCAGGGTTGGTCCAGCTATTTAGCTCGTCAGTTGAGGTACTGGCACGTGTCGCGCGCGATGAACTGCCCATGCCCCGCGCGCCCCGTGTACTGCCGCCGGTCGATGACGGTTTCGCCGCGCGACAGCACGGTCTCCACCTGCCCGGTGATCCGCTTCCCCTCGTACGCCGAGTAGTCGACGTTCATGTGGTGGGTCTGGGCGGACAGCGTCTGCTCGGCCCGCGGGTCGTAGATGACGAGGTCGGCGTCCGTCCCGGGCGCGATGGTGCCCTTCTTCGGGTAGAGGCCGAACATCCGGGCCGGGGTGGCGCAGGCGATCTCGATCCAGCGGCGGCGCGAGATATGTCCGTCGACGACCGCCTGATGGAGGAGATCCATCCGGTTCTCCACGCCCGGCAGCCCGTTGGGGATCTTGGAGAAGTCGCCGCGGCCCATCTCCTTCTGGCCCACGAAGCAGAAGGGGCAGTGGTCGGTGGAGACGATCTGCAGGTCGTTGGTGCGCAAGCCCCGCCACAGCGCGGCCTGGTGCTCGCGCGGCCGCAACGGCGTGGAGCAGACGTACTTGGCGCCCTCGAAGTCCGGCTCGGCGAGGTTGTCGGTGGACAGGAAGAGGTACTGGGGGCAGGTCTCGCCGAAGACGGGAAGCCCCTTGTCGCGGGCCTGGGCCAGCTCTGCCACGGCCTCCGCGGCCGAGACGTGCACGACGTACAGCGGGGCCCCGGCGACCCGGGCCAGCTGGATCGCGCGGTGGGTGGCCTCCGCCTCCAGCAGCGACTTGCGGACCTCGCCGTGGTAGCGCGGGTCGGTCCTGCCCTCGGCGAGCGCCTGCTCGATCAGAACGTCGATGGCGAGGCCGTTCTCGGCGTGCATCAGCATCAGCCCGCCGTTGGCGGCGCCGCGCTGCATGGCCCGCAGGATCTTTCCGTCGTCGCTGTAGAAGACGCCCGGGTAGGCCATGAAGAGCTTGAAGGACGTGATGCCCTCATCGACGAGGAGGTCCATCTCCCTGAGCGTGCCCTCGTTGACGTCGGCGAGGATCATGTGGAAGGAGTAGTCGATCGCGCACAGGCCCGCCGCCTTCGCATGCCAGGCGTCAAGCCCCTCGCGCAGCGAGTGGCCCATCGACTGGACCGCGAAGTCCACGATGGTCGTCGTCCCGCCCCAGGCCGCGGCGCGGGTGCCCGTCTCGAACGTGTCGGAGGCGAACGTGCCGCCGAAAGGCATCTCTATGTGGGTGTGCGCGTCGACCCCGCCCGGGATGACGTACTTGTCGGTGGCGTCGATCGTACGGTCGGCCGTCCAGCCCTGGGCGTACGCGCTGTCGGGCGCGGCGAGGGCGGCGATACGGCCGTCCTCGACGAGGACGTCGGCCCGGGTCTCCTCGGCCGCGGTGATGACGAGGCCGCCGCGGATCACGGTGCGGGAGCTGCGGGAGCTGCGGGACATCAGAGTGTGCTCCTTCCGGCCTCGTCGGCCGCCTCCGCCGAACCGTCCGCCATGGCCTGCGCCGTGCGGAGTGCCGTCGCCAGGATCTCCGCGCCCTCCTCGGCCTCGGCGGCGGTCAGGCTCAGCGGCGGGGCGATACGCAGCACGCTGCTGTTGTGGCCGCCGCCCTTGCCGAGCAGCAGCCCGCCCTCGCGCGCGGCCTCCAGGACGGCCGAGGCCGCGTCGGGCGAGGGCCGGTCGCTGCCCGGCTCCACCAGCTCGATGCCGATCATCAGCCCCCGGCCGCGCACCTCGCGTACGACGTCGAGCCCGGCGGCCGCGGTGCGCAGCCGGTCCATGAGCAGCCCGCCCACGCGGCGCGCATTGCCCTGGAGGTCGTGTTCGAGGAGGTGGGTGAGGTTGGCGAGGCCCGCGGCCATGGTGATCGGGCTGCCGCCGAAGGTCGAGATGGAGTTGGCGCCCAGACAGTTCATGACCTCGGCGCGGGCGACGACACCGCCGATGGACATCCCGTTGCCGATGCCCTTGGCGAAGGTGAGGACGTCGGGCGGGCCGGAGGCGGCGTGTGCCTGCCAGCCCCAGAAGTTGTCGCCGGTCCGCCCCCAGCCGGTCTGCACCTCGTCGCTGATCCACAGGATCCCGTGCCGGTCCAGGACCTCCCGGAAGGCGGCGAACAGCCCGTCCGGCGGTGAGGTGAACCCGCCGACGCCCTGCACGGGCTCCGCGATCAGCGCCGCGACCTGGCCGTACGCCTGGCCCAGCACATCCTCCAGATCGGCGACGCACGCCTTGATGAACTCGGCGTCCGACAGCCCGGCGTACGGGCCGCGGCCGCGTACCCCGCCGTGTACGTACAGCGTCTGCAGCGGGGACAGGCTGGTGGGCGACCAAGAGCGGTTGCCGGTGATGCCGACGGTCGAGAAGGACCGGCCGTGGTAGCTGTTGCGCATCGCCAGGATCTGGTTGGAGCGCCGGTGGGTGGTGGCCAGGAGCAGGGCCGTGTCATTGGCCTCGGTGCCGGAGGTGGTGAAGAAGACGCGCGGGTCGGGGATGCCGGACAGCTCGGCGACGCGCTCGGCCAGCTCCACCATGGGGCGGTCGAGATAGAGCGTGGAGCTGTGGATGATCCGCGCCGCCTGCTCGCTGACCGCCTTGGTGACCTCGGGGAGGGCGTGGGCGGTCATGGTGGTGAGGATGCCGCCGAAGAAGTCGAGGTAGCGGTTGCCGTCGGCGTCCCAGACATGGCGGCCCTCGCCGTGCGTGAGCTCGATCGGCCGCTCGTAGTAGAGGGCGATCCAGTCGGGCAGAACGGCCTTGTGGCGGTCGTGGAGCTCGCTGTTCACCGTGCCTCCTTGTTCGCCCCGCCGCGGCAGCGGCTGCTCGTCACATCAGCGGCTCCGCCGCGGGTACGGTCGGCCGCGCGGCGCAGAGGTGCCGGCATCGTGTCCACCTGCGGCCCGGCGGCCGCGCGTCCGACGTTCACGGTTTCACCAGCCCCCCGTACGCGTCCGGCCGTCGATCCCGGTAGAACGCCCACTGCTGGCGCACCTCGTCGATCAGGCCGAAGTCCAGGTCCCGGACGATCAGCTCCTCCGTCTTGTCGTCGGCGGCCTCGCCGACGAGCTGGCCGCGCGGGTCCACGAAGTAGCTGGTGCCGTAGAAGTCGTTGTCGCCGTACTCCTCCACGCCGACGCGGTTGATCGCGGCGATGAAGTACTCATTGGCGACCGCGGCCGCCGGCTGCTCCAGCTGCCACAGATACGCCGAGAGGCCGCGCGAGGTCGCGGACGGGTTGTAGACCAGTTGGGCGCCGGCCAGGCCGAGCTCGCGCCACCCCTCGGGGAAGTGGCGGTCGTAGCAGATGTACACGCCGACCTTGCCGACCGCGGTGTCGAACACCGGCCAGCCCAGGTTGCCCGGTTTGAAGTAGTACTTCTCCCAGAACCCCTTGACCTGCGGGATGTGGTGCTTGCGGTACTTGCCGAGGAAGCTGCCGTCCGCGTCGATCACCGCCGCGGTGTTGTAGTAGAAGCCGGACTGTTCCACCTCGTACACCGGCACCACCATCACCATGCCGGTCTCCCGGGCCAGCTCCCGCATCCGCCGGACCGTCGGCCCGTCCGGGACCGGCTCCGCCCAGCGGTAGTGCTCCGCCTCCTGTACCTGACAGAAGTAGGGGGCGTTGAACACCTCCTGAAAGCCGATCACCTTGGCGCCTTGGGCGGCGGCCTGCCGGGCGTACTCCTCGTGCTTCGCGATCATCGATTCGGTATCGCCGGTCCAGGTGCACTGGACGAGCGCGGCACGTACGACGTTGGCCATGGTCTGCTCCTTCGCCCTTGCCATCGCAGGCGTCTGGCATCTACGCACGTAGATTCCGGCTGTGGAAAGAACGTAGAAGCGCACTGACCACTCTGGCAATACCGCGGCCGTTACTCAACGAAGACGTTCACGTTTCGTGTTATGTCAGGCAAGGCGGGTCACTTCAGGTCAGGCAAGGCCGGGTACGCCCGGCAGGCCCGCGGCGCGCAGGGCGTGCGCGAGATCGTGGTGGCTGCTGGAGGACACGCCGCTCGCGGCGTCCAGCAGCAGCGGCACCAGCTCGGCCGGGGCGTTCGCCGCGGCCTGCGCGGCCTCGTCGGGTCTGCGCGCCCGCACCAGCGCCTCCAGCAGAAACGCCGCTTCCGCGCGGCTGCCCGAGGCCAGCAGCGCGAGCACGGTCTGGGCCACGTCGGTGACGGGGCGCGCGACGCTCTGCCGCAGCAGCCGCGCGCCGTCCTCGCCGC
>NZ_JBSFMM010000289.1:0-12244 GCF_053599555.1 Streptomyces sp. NPDC000941 | reverse complement strand
TGCCGGAGGTGGGCACCGGCCGGGTGGCGCAGACAGGACATCGAAGGGGCTTCTGACCAAGCTCCTATCAGGTCATGTTCCGCCCGGCCGGAGCCGGGCTCCACCGACCCCGTCGAATGCGTCGCCTTCGCCTGCAAGTTCCCGCTCCGTGGCATCCTCGCCAGCCAGGGCTCGGTGGGCGCGATGATCGCTGCCATCGTCCGCGGCTCCCGAGACCGACATGACAGGCGTCAGGGCGTCGTCATTCGTTGCCGTGGCGCTGAAAGAGCCGGAAGGAGCGTGCCACGGGCGGAGGACGCTCGGCACCGCGAGTCATACCAGCGCCTGATCTCCGAGATGCTGTGGAAGCCGCTGCGTATCGGGGCTATCGGGCTCGGGGGCGTCGGGGCTGGACTGTGCGGCGATGGAGAGCAGGTCGGCATCGACTCGCAGGTAATCCGCCAGCGCCTGCTGCGGGGCGGTGAGATCGGCGAGGCCGGCCGGGACGGGAGGTTCGGTGGCGGTCCGGTACTCCTCTTCGTCGTCGTCCTGGAGTTCCCACGCGGCGAGGGCGGACAGCCAGGCGAGATACAGGGGCCGCAGGTCGCCTGCGGCGAGTTCGTCGCGTACGCCGATGAGCGCGGTCAGAGAGTCGTCGGCGCCCTCCGCCCAGTCACCGCCTTCATCCTCGCTGGTCAGGTCAAGGACGATATGCGTGCGGGTGTTCCATGCCTCGACGTGCTCGTCGAGGCAGTACGGCTGGACGGTGCGCAGCGGCAGGCGCTGCTTGGGCAGTCGCAGCATCAGCCGGTGCGTTCCCCAGTTGGTGATGTACAGGTGGGCGTCGAAGTGCCGCTCGACCATGCTGCGCGGCTCACCACGGAAGTTTCCCCAGTGGTAGGTGTTGGTGAAGCTTGTCGCGGTGATCCGCGCCCGGGTGTACAGATCACGAAGCTGTTCCTGCTCCTCCCGGCTCAACGGCCGCTCCAGGGCCTGGAACTCGGAGTACTGGTACTCGCTCACCTGCGGGAGGCTACCGCCCGCCGCCCGCCGCCGAACGCCTTCGAGTGGGAGTGTCCGCTGCCGGGCGTCCGCAGGATGAATCGGCATGACCGGTGACGAGACGATGATGAGGACGACGGCGGAGCGGACCGCGGCCCACGCCGTGTGGGCGCGGGCATGACCGATGCCTGGAGTGATCACAATGTGGCGGCGCTGCGCGCCGCCTGCTACGCGGCGGACGGCAGGGCCCTCATCGAACTGCTGCGCACACGGGATGCGGAGCCGGTGGTCCAGCAGTGCGGAGACGCGCTGACCGCCGCCGTTACCCGGGATGTGCCGACCGCCGTGGAAACGGCGGCCCGGTGCTTGGCGGCGCTGCGGGCGCGAAACGGGGAAGGCGATGAGGCACTGGCGGATCAGCTGACGCTGCGATCAGTGGCGCCGCCCCTGCCCTGCGCCCGTTGCCCGTTGACCTGGAGGAACTCTCCGGCCTGCCGGAGGGCGATCCGGCCTGGGGCGGTGGCTGGGTCGACCTGAACACTGGCGAGTGCCGACCGGTGAGCGCGGACTTCGGAGAGCCCCGGAGTGAAGGGGAGCCGGAGGACACCGAGCGGTGGCTGCATGTGGCCTGCGCGGGGTCACATGACGCTTACCGGGACATGGAGGACTTCATCGCCGTACTCGACGACCGGAGCCTCACCGACGCCTTGGCTACCGCGATCAGGTGCCGGGGGGCGTTCCGCCGGTTCAAGGACGTACTGGCCGCCTCACCGGCCGAGCAGCGCCGTTACTGGTTGTTCAGTGCGGAACGCCAGCACGGCCGGGCCCGGGCCTGGCTCGCTGATCACGACTACCGGCCTGCGCCACGTGCGGGTTCCAGCCGAGCCCGGTCCACTCCGTACGCCCCGGGGCGGTCGTGACGAGACAGGAGGGTGCGGGTCGGGAGGTCAGCGGCGGCGCTTGCGCTTCTTCGCCGTGCTGCGCCCGTGCCGGGTGCGGGCCGCGCCCCGCCGTCCGAGCTGGGTCGCCTTGGCACGAAGGGGACCGTCGGCGAGGCGGCGCAGCGCGTCGAGCCCGGCCCGGTCGGGGTGTCCGGAGGTGAGTGCGGCCCCGATCGCCGTTTCGGCTTCCGCGCGGCCCTGGGCAAGCAGGGTTTCCAGGAGGGCCTCCTCACCGCCCAGGTCGAGAAGTTGGAGAAGGCTTTCGCCGACCATCAGCCCGGCCTCGGCTTCGGTGAGGTCCTCGTGGTCGAGGATGCCGCGCTGGGTGAGGACGCTGAGGGCGGTGGGGGCCAGGTCGGGGTGGCCGCGCAGGGAGCGCAGCAGTTTCTCACCGCCGGGAAGGGCGGTGGTCAGGGTGTCGAGCAGGGCGGCGGCGCGGGTGCGGAAGGGGGTGGTGCGTACGGCGTCCAGGAGCAGGCGCCGGGCGGCCTCGGGGCTGTCGTGGGCGGCGGTCCAGGCGGCGAGTTCGGCTTCGGCGTGCTCGGGATCGTATTCCTGGGCCAGCACGCCCAGCAGTCCTGCGGCGGGCGCGTGGGCGAGCTCGCCCACCAGCGGTGCGCTACGGCCCTGGGCGAGCAGCCGCTGCCGTACGGAGCGGGTGCCCAGATCGGTGAGGCGGATCAACTCCACGGGTTCCGAGGTCAGTTCCGCGCGGAGTTCCTTCGCGCGGGCTGCGGCCTCCGGGTCCGGGGTGGTCGGTAGGGCCCCCAGCAACTGGGCGAGTTCGGCAGGCATCCCGGTGGGCGGCTGCGGGCCGGCCAGGGCCTCGTCGAGTGCGGTTTCCAGGAAGACGGGGTCGGCCATGCCCTGCTCGCGGGTGATGGCGCCGAAGCGTTCCAGGACATCCAAGACATGGCGCAGGTCGTGGTCGGCGTCCAGCAGCCACGCCCGCTGCTCGCGTTCCGGCGCTCCACCGAGGTGGAAACTCATCCGGTAGGCGAGGTGGACCGAGTTGCGCAGCCGGGGCCAGGGCATCGGGTAGGGGAGGCTGTAGAGAGTGTTGAGGACGTCGGGCAGCACCTCCCGGTACACGTCGAACAGCATCGAGGGGACGTCGTACTCGTTGGGTCCGCGCAACAGTGGGCCGCGCAGCTCGAAGAACGCCTCGAAGGCGCGCTCCCACAGCGCGAGTGGATCAGCGAGCACCGGGCGCGCCTTGGCCACCGCGTACACCCGGCCCTTGGCCACCCGGATCAGCCGGGCCTGCTTCGCCCAGGCGAACAGCAGGTTCAGTCGCGGCAGTTCCGCGCTGGTGCGCGCCTGTTCGGTTTGATCCCCCGTGGCCAGAGTGCGGACGAGGTCCCGGGCATCGGCAAGGCGCAGCCGGCCCGCCTTCGTCAGGTCACGGCCCTCGCTCCCGGCCCACCCGGCCCACCCGGCCCACCCGGCCAGCCCCGCCAGCTGCCCGATCAGCGGGACCGCGGCGGCCTGCTCCCGCAGCACGTCCTTCTCCGGCAAGATGACCGGCAGTTGGGGTTCGGCCCGTTCCACCTGCGCCGACCCGGCCGTCATGCGCCGGGTCATGATCGCGTCGAGGACATCGCGGTCGTAGGGAACCTCCCCGCACCGGGCCCGCTCGGCGAACCGTGTCATCGCCGCCTGGTCCATGATGTCCACGCCTTGCTCGGCGGCAGTGACCGTCCAGAACTTCGCCGGCCCCCAGCGGGTACGGTCAGCCATCCGGGCGCCGAACTCCCCGGCCGCGCGGCTCACCGCTCGCTCCAGTGCTCTCAGGCCATCCCCGCGGGGATCGGCCAGTCCGACCGCGTCGAGGTACCGCAGAAGGGCCAGCAGTGAACCCGGGCCGTCCGGCACCGGCTGCCCGGGCAGCACGGTCAGCGTCCGTGGCAGCCAGTCCAGGAGGAGCCCCTCCGCATGAGCTGCCCTCCACAGCCCAAGACGGCCGTCCACCGTCCCGTTGTGGCGGTAGTCGAGAGCCGATTGCACAACGAACGCGTCCGCCGGTCCGTCGTACTCCCGCGCCCACTCCTCCGCCCGGCTCGCCAGCACCTCGGCGGCTGCCTCGAACTCCTCGTCGTCGGGCTCGAACAACATGCGCATGGGACAGACAACCTCACAGGCGACGGAGCGGCACCCGACCACGCTACCCGGCAGAAGCAAGCCCCTGGACACCCATAACAACGGTTGCCATCCCGCCGGCCCGGACCCAGGCCACCGGACCGCCACGCAAACACCGAACGGAGCCACCTCGAACTGGCAGTACTCGGGGGTCGTGCCCGGCTATCGGCCAGGCAGCACAGTGCTACCGAAACAACGGACATCGATCTTCATCCGTTCGAGTCAGCCTTTGTCCCGGGCCGTTGACGGCAACTCGCAAGCGGTCCACGGTCGACATGCCGGGCGAGCCCAGCGGCAAGCAGGAGGTGCCGATGATGACAGCCGACGCGCCGCCCGCCGTCGCAGCCTCGGATACCGCGGCCGGGCAAGGTTCGCTCGCGGACTGGGCCGGCGCACCCTGGCAGCGGCGGTTCGGATCCTCGTCCCCCGAGCTGCCCGGACTTCGGTTTGCGTTCTACGGGCGGGTATCCACCGAGGACCACCAGGATCCCGCTACGTCGCGGTCCTGGCAGCTGCTGCGCGCCCAGGCCCTTGCTTGCGGGCATGAGCGGATCGTGGCCGAGTTCTTCGACATCGGTCGTAGCCGGACCGTGCCCTGGGCGCGCCGTCCGGAGGCCGCCGCGTTCCTGGCGGCGATGGCCGACCCGGGCCGGGGGTTCGACGCGGTCATCATCGGCTCCAGCGAGCGGGCCTTCTACGGCCATCAGTTCGCGACCATGGCCCCGCTGTTCGAGCACTACGGTGTCGAAGTCTGGGTGCCGGAGTTGGGCGGCGCGGTGGATCCGCAGATCGGCGGGCAGGAGGAGCTGATGATCCTGCTCGGGATCCTGTCCAAACGGGAGATCGCCCGGGCCCGGATCCGGGTGCGCAGCGCGATGACCGTCCAGACCCGCGACCAGGGCCGTTACCTCGGCGGCCGGCCACCGTACGGCTACCGGCTGGTGGACGCCGGCCCACACCCCAACCGAGCACTCGCTCGCCGCGGCCTGCGCATCCAACGCCTGGACATCGACCCGTACTGCGGGCCGATCGTGTCCTGGATCTTCACCCAGCGCCTGGCCCGGCACAGCATCGCGCGCATCGCCCGTGCTCTGAACGACGCCGGTATCCCTTGCCCGTCCGCTGCCGACCCCGGACGCAACCCGCACCGGAACGGTCAGCGTTGGGTGCTGCCCACGGTGCGAGCCATCCTGGCCAACCCCCGCTACATCGGCCGCCAGGTCTGGAACCGCCAGCGCACCGACCATGACCTGATCGATGCGGCCAACACCACTCTCGGGCACCGCGACGTGATGCGGTGGAACACCCCCGCCGACTGGGTCATCTCGGCCCAGCTCGCGCACCCGGCGCTGGTCAGCGAGGCCGACTTCATCACCGTTCAACACCTCCGCACCACCCGGGAAACCACTCCCGGCCGCATCTACCTCCTGGCGGGACTGCTGTGCTGCGGCGTGTGCGGGCGTCGGATGGAATCCCACTGGGCCCGCCGCCCCTCCTACCGCTGCCGCCACGGCCACACCAGCGCCACCAGTCCCATGCCCGGCCGCACTCCCAACACCTACCTGCGCGAGGACCAGGTCTTACCGCACTTGCCCGCTCTGCTCCTCCGCCTCACTCACCACGACCCGGACGGAGCCGAGCCGATGGCCCTGATCGCAGGCGCGGCGCCGCTCTCGCCGGCCGACGCTGTCGCGCACCTCCGCCGCGAGGCGATCTCGCTGATCTATGACCCGGTGGCCAGATCCCTGACCGCGGACACCCCACGAGCAGAAAGGATCACGATCGGCTGAGCCAGAGCCCGACCACCGAACCCCCTGACGAAGGGAGATACCCAAAAGAGGACCGAAACGACGAACACCCGCGTCCGGCCGGGAGCCGGAGACGGGTGCCGATTCCGCCTGCCCTGGAAACGGACAGTGCGGGGGAAGGTTGTGTCCGAGGGGGGACTTGAACCCCCACGCCCGATAAAGGGCACTAGCACCTCAAGCTAGCGCGTCTGCCATTCCGCCACCCGGACCAGGTGTCTGCCGTCCGGCCCGCGGCCGTTCCGACGGGAAAACCATAGCAAACATCCGGACGTGCTCGATCACGCGTGCCCGTGCCCCGGGGCGGCCCCGCGGCGGTCCGGTGCTTGGGAAGTGTGGACGGGATGTGACGGCGGTATTTCCGCCTTGGGCTGGGCGGGTAGGCGCGGGAGGATGGCGGGGGACCCCTGCCGCGGGTCCTGCCCGCGCGCGGGTGCTCCGTGGCAGCAGAACTTGAGGAGGCAGTGTGAGCGAGTCGACTTCGGCCGTGAGGACGACCGGTGCGGTCAGTGGTGAGGACGAGGTCGTCGACCTGTGCCGCGACCTGATCCGATTCGACACCAGTAACTACGGAGACCACTCCGGCCCGGGCGAGCGCGCGGCCGCCGAGTACGTCGCGGAGAAGCTTGCCGAGGTGGGGCTCGAGCCGCAGATCTTCGAGTCGCACAAGGGCCGGGCGTCCACGGTCGCGCGGATCGAGGGCGAGGACCCCTCGCGTCCCGCGCTGCTCATCCACGGCCACACCGACGTCGTCCCGGCCAACGCCCTCGACTGGACCCACCACCCGTTCTCCGGCGAGATCGCCGACGGCTGCGTCTGGGGCCGTGGCGCGGTGGATATGAAGGACATGGACGCGATGACGCTCGCGGTCGTACGCGACCGGCTGCGCAGCGGTCGCAAACCCCCGCGCGACATCGTGCTGGCCTTCCTCGCCGACGAGGAGGCGGGCGGGCTGTACGGCGCCCGGCACCTCGTCGACAACCACCCGGACCTCTTCGAGGGGGTGACCGAGGCGATCGGCGAGGTCGGCGGCTTCTCCTTCACGGTCAACGAGAACCTGCGGCTCTACCTGGTCGAGACCGCCCAGAAGGGCATGCACTGGATGCGGCTGACCGTGGACGGCACCGCCGGTCACGGCTCGATGACCAACAACGACAACGCGATCACCGAGCTGTGCGAGGCCGTCGGGCGGCTCGGGCGGCACAAGTTCCCGGTCCGGGTCACCAAGACCGTACGGTCCTTCCTCGACGAGCTGTCCGACGCGCTCGGCACCCCGCTCGACCCGGAGAACATGGACGAGACGCTGGCCAAGCTCGGCGGCATCGCCAAGCTCATCGGGGCGACCCTGCAGAACACCGCCGCGCCGACCATGCTCGGCGCCGGCTACAAGGTCAACGTCATCCCGGGCCAGGCCACGGCGCATGTGGACGGCCGCTTCCTGCCGGGGTTCGAGGAGGAGTTCCTGGCCGACCTCGACCGGGTTCTCGGCCCGCGGGTCAAGCGCGAGGACGTGCACGCGGACAAGGCCCTGGAGACCACCTTCGACGGCGCGCTCGTCGACGCCATGCAGTTGGCGCTCAAGGCCGAGGACCCGATCGCCCGCGCCGTGCCGTACTGCCTCTCGGGCGGCACCGACGCCAAGTCCTTCGACGAGCTGGGCATCCGCTGCTTCGGCTTCGCGCCGCTGCAACTGCCCCCGGAGCTGGACTTCGCCGGGATGTTCCACGGCGTCGACGAGCGGGTGCCGGTGGAGGGGCTGAAGTTCGGGGTCAGGGTACTCGACCGGTTCATCGACGCGTGCTGACCGCGCTCATGGCCGCGCTTCGATAAATGCCGGCCGGCGCTTATCGAGCGGGTATATCGATCACACATTCCGACTGAATCAATAAGGGTGAATGGTGTCGTAGATTCATAGCTCGATTGCTCCTTCCTCGTTACATGGTGTGCGGCCCCCAACGGGGCCGTTGCATCGATCACGTGACGTGGAGTCACAGTCCAGAGGGGTGTGATCCCGGGTGTCCCCGGAGGCCGGTGAGGTGCTTCGGGGAGGCCGGGATGGGGGCGGGCGCTTCCGCTCGCGCGCATTCCGCAGGACGGAAGGCAGGGGAGCGAGACAGTTATGCGACAGGTTGCGAAAAAGGGCCTGATCACCATCGCGGCGGCGGGCGGCGTACTGGCCATGACCGGCGGTTACGCCTACGCGGACACGGGGGCCACCGGCGGTGCCGCGCACTCGCCGGGCATCGGCTCCGGCAATGTGGTCCAGGCACCCGTCAATATCCCGGTGAACGTCTGCGGAAACACCGCGACCGTTCTCGGGGCGCTGAATGGGAGTGGGGGAAGCGGCTGCGGCAATGTGGTCCACGAGGGTGGGTCCGGGAGCTCCCAGCACACCGGTTCCAGCGCGGAGGGCAGCACCGAGAACTCGCCGGGCACCGCCTCCGGCAACAATGTCCAGGTCCCGGTCCATGTGCCGGTGAACGCCTGTGGGAACGGCCTCGGGGTCGGCACGGTCGGGAACACCGACATGGGCGGCGAGTGCGGCGACGTCGTGGATGTCGTTCCGAACGACCCGAACGAGCCGGGTGACCCGAACGAGCCGGGCGACCCCGGTGACCCGAGTGACCCGGGTGACCCCGGTGACCCTGGTGACCCGGGTGACCCGGGAGAGCCGGGTGACCCGAGTGACCCCGGAAAGCCGCATGAGCCGGGCAAGCCGCACCACCCCGGGGACAGCAAGCCGGGCGGCCACACGCCTGCCCCCTCCTCGCCGGGCCACAGCGGCGGCCACGCGGCGGGCCAAGGCGCGCAGCAGATCGGCGCGCACGGCGCCGGAGCCTCCTCGAACCTGGGGGGCTCCCGGCCGACGGGCACCGAGCAGCTTGCGCACACCGGTGCCGGACCGGTCGAGCTGGCCATCCCGGCAGCCGCGGGCATGCTGCTCGCGGGCACCGTGCTCTACCGCAGGGCGCGGGCCGGTCAGCACTGAGGCGGCGCTGAGCCGCAGTGACCAGCTCTGAGCTGCACTGAGACCGGTACGTCGCGCCACGGCGCGGCGTCGAGCGGGCCCCGCACACCGGCGGGGCCCGCCCGGCGTTTCAGCGGTGGCTCACCACGTGGCGCGGAGCTGGCGGATGATCCGACGGCGCAGCCGCACCCTGCGGCTGCCGTCGGGATTGAGTCTCAGGCGGTCGAGCTCCCAGTGTCCATACTCGGCATGGTCGGTCAGCAGGCGCGTGGCGGCCTTGCGGGAGACCCCGCGAGGCACATACACATCACAGAATTCGTATTCCGGCATCGCATCTATTGTGCGGGACCGGGCCTGCTACGGATAGCGTCTGCACTATGTCTGATGCTGCGCAGCCATCCGCTGCCGAGGTACGCGCCGCCGCTGAAGCGGTGAAAGCCGCACTGGATCGTCACCTCGACGCTGTCGAACGCCGGTCCGGGGAAGACGACCCGGCCGTCTACGCCGCGTTCAACGAACTGGCCGCGGCAGCCGAGGTGTACGACGAGCTGCTCTATGACGCCTACGACGAGGTGACGCCCTTCGAGATCCCCGGTGACGACACCCTGCCCCCCTATGCCGGGCCCGAGGAACCGAGCGCGCTGAGCGTGCTGATCCGCAGGGACTACGCCGTCGTCGAACCGCAGCGCCTGCTCTCGCAGGCCAGGCGCGTCGCCGAGCTGGATGGGGGCACCGACTCCGACAACGGCGGGGCGGGCGGTGCGGCTGCCGTCGGCGACAGCGTCCAGACCGCTATCGGGGTGCTCTTCGGCGAATACGAACCGGACGAGATCGCCTCCCGGCACAAGGAGTTCGGGCTGGAGGAGGGCGACTCGACCTTGTGGGTGGCGGCCGGGGACGAGCTCGCCGAGCCGGGGGAGTGGCTGGCCACCCCCTTCGATCAGCCGGATCCGCACCAGGTCGTCTGTCGCTTCGACGTCAGCACGGTGTTCGATGAGGAGCTGGACGACGAGGACGACGAGGTTGACGTTGCCGACGGGGTAGAAGAGGCGGACGAGGAGGACCTGGAGGTACTGGGCCCCGGGAGCTGAGCCCCACCGGGGCCTTGTGGGGGCCTCCCACCGACCGTCCCTGAGCGCCGGGCGGGCCACCGGGCCCGCCCAGCGCCCAGCGTTTGCCGGGCCAGGCCGGCCCCTGGCGGTCGGCGGGAGCCGGAGTCCACTGCCCGTGGCCGGGGCGCCGGGCGCCGCAGCGCCCGGCGCCCACTGGCCTACCCGGCGGACGGGAGCTGCGTCTGCAGCAGGGACCGCAGCCGGGTGGTTCGGTCGTTCGCCGGGATCTCCGCCACTGACCGCGCCAGCGCTGCGTCTACGCCGTGCACCACGGACAGATGGCGCTCGCCACGGCCGAAGGCGGTGTACACCCAGGCTCGGGTCAGCCCCGCGGCCGCGTCGCCGGGCAGTACCACGACCGCCGCCGGCCAGCGCGCGCCGACTGCCTGGTGGGCCGTGAGCGCCCAGCCGTGGCGGACCGTGTCGGCGACCTGCTCGCGCGGCACCACGACGGCCGCGCCCGCGCAGTCCAGGTGCAGTCCCTCGGCGTCCGCCGAGACCACCGTGCCCGGCAGCGCACGGCCCGGCGCCGGGACGTAGGCGACCCGGTCGCCCGGGTCGAAGCCGCCGAACCGGCCGGGCCCGGGGTTCAGCCGCTCCTTCAGGGCGGCGTTGAGGGCGCGCGTCCCGGCGGCGCCGCCGTGGCCCGGGGTGATCACCTGCGTATGCTCAGGCGGTACGCCGAGCGCGCGCGGCACCGAGTCCGCGACCAGCTGGACCGTGCGGTGCACGGCCTCGCCCGCGTCCCGCACCGGGACGATCACGACCTCCTTGCCGGGGGCCTCGACCTGGTTCAGCTCCCCGATCCCGATACCCGAGACCAGCTCGCCGATCGGCCCGGGGTCCGGCGTCCGGGAGACGACCTGGGGGCAGCGGCGGGCGGCCAGCAGATCCGCGAAGACCTTGCCGGGGCCCGCCGACCACAGCACACCGGGGTCGCCGCTGAGCACCAGCCGCGCACCGTCCGGCAGCGACTCCACGAGCATCGCCGCGGTTTCCACGTCCAGCTGCGGGGCGTCCAGCACGGCGATCACATCGAGCGCGAGCGCGCCGTCCTCGTCGCGGCCCGGGCCCTCGTGGCCCGAGAGCAGCCCGGCGAGGGTGACCGCGGCGTCGGACCCGCCGAGGCCGGTGCCGCCGGGGTGGTCGCCGACGGCGTGGTCGGCGTCGCTCTCGGCGCCGCTGACGCCGTCGGAGTGGCCGACCGGGCCGTCGGCACCTTCCCCGGCCGAGGTGACCGCGGCGGCGTCGATCAGCTCGGCCAGCCGCCGCCTGCCGTCCTCGGTGTGCGCCGCCGCGTACGCCCGCAGCCCCAGGGACCTGGCCGCGGCGACGAGCGCGGCCGGTTCGGCGCGGGAGGCCTCGCCGCCGCTGTGTGCGACCAGGCCGTGGCCCGCGGCCGTACGGATGAGCTCCGCCGCGGACGGACGCGGCGCGGCGGCTGCCGCGGCCTCCCAATCGGCCGCACTCGGACCGGCGGCGTCGGCCTCGCCGTGGCCGGAGCCGTCCGCGGAGCCGTTTGCGGAGCCGTCATCGGAATCGGCGCCCGCACCGCCGCCGTCGTCACCGTCGTCACCGGCCTCGCCGCCGGGCGCACCGGCCGCCGGGCCCCCCGACCGGTCGGCGAAGGTGCCGGCGAGCCGGGCCAGGCCGTCGGCCAGGCTCTCCTCCGCCAGGGCGAAGCGGTCCAGCCCCAGCAGGACCCGCACCGGCTGCTCGTCGTCGGCGTCGTCCGCGTCTCCGGCCGCCGGGCGAGGGGCGGCTCCCGGGGTGTCGGCGGCGTCCTGGAACACCAGCACCAGGCCGTCCGCGATCGCGGACCGCAGCGCCGCGTCCGGATCGGGCACGGACAGCTTGGCGAGCCCGGCGCGCAGCGCGGAGGACTCCAGCGCGGTGTGTCCTTCGAGCGCGGCGCGCTCCAGCAGCCAGACCGTGAGCGCCTGCGCCCGGCGCTCGTCGTCCGGCCCGCAGTCCGGCCCGAGCAGGGCGCGGGCGAAGCCGTCCGCCTGGTCATGGCGCACGCCGGATACGGCCAGCAGCTGCCAGGGGTCCTCACGCAGCACCTCGGCGGCCGTTTCGCCCAGCGCGACCACGACCGCACCGGCCAGGCTCTCGGGGGCCCCGCCCTCGGCGAGCACCCGGCGGACCTCGGCCGCTCCGGGGCCGTCCGCCGCAGGCCCGGCCCCGGCCCCGACCCCGGCGCCTGGCCCGGCCACGGTCCGGACGGGCTGCCCGGCGCCCGGTGCGGCGGGAACCCCGCGCGCCGGGGCGGGCCCGCCCGGCCCGGCCGCCCCCGGC
>NZ_JBSFMM010000288.1:0-12273 GCF_053599555.1 Streptomyces sp. NPDC000941 | reverse complement strand
GGCCGGACTCCTGTGGAGTCCGGCCCGCCCGATGTCCGTCCGAGAGCGCCAGGTGGTGTCAGGCCGCGAGCAGCTTGCGCACCCGGTCGGCGCCCACCGCGAGCAGCAGCGTCGGCAGCCGGGGGCCGGTGTCCCGGCCGACCAGCAGTTGGTAGAGCAGCGCGAAGAACGTGCGCTGCGCGACCTTCAGCTCCGGCGTCGGCTTGGCGTCCGCCGCCAGCCCGGCCTGGAGCTTGGGCACCCCGTACACGAGCGTGGTCAGCCCGTCCAGCGACCAGTGGGTGTCGAGCCTGTCCAGCAGCAGCCGCAGCGACTCGCGCTCGGTCTCGCCGAGCGAGGCCAGCAGCTCGGTGTCCGGCTCGTCCCGCACCCGGGTGCGCTGCTCGGCCGGAACCTGGGTGTTGATCCAGCGCTCGGCCCTGTCGAGCCGCGGCCGGGTCTCGTCCAGCGACTTCACGGGGTTGTCCGGGTCGAGCTCACTGAGGATGCGCAGCGTCTGCTCGTCATGGCCGGTGGTGATGTCGACCACCGACGCGAGCATCCGGTACGGCAGCGGGCGCGGGGTGCGCGGCAGCTCGCCGGAGGCGGTGCGGGTGGCACGGCTGTACGCGGCCGCGTCCGCCGGCTGGGCCGCCCCCTCCGTGATCTTGCGCTCCAGGGCGTCCCACTCGTCGTAGGTCCGCTGGATCTCCTGGTCGAACGCGATCTTGAAGGACTGGTTCGGCCGGCGGCGCGCGTACAGCCAGCGCAGCAGCGGTGCCTCCATGATCTCCAGCGCGTCGGCCGGGGTCGGCACGCCGCCCTTGGACGAGGACATCTTGGCCATGCCGCTGATGCCGACGAAGGCGTACATCGGGCCGATGGGCTGCTCGGCGCCGAAGACCTCGCGCACGATCTGTCCGCCGACGACGAACGAGGAGCCGGGCGAGGAGTGGTCGACGCCCGAGGGCTCGAAGACCACGCCCTCATAGGCCCAGCGCATCGGCCAGTCGACCTTCCAGACCAGCTTGCCCCGGTCGTGCTCGCGCAACAGCACGGTCTCGCCGTGGCCGCAGGCGCAGGTGTACGCCAGCTCCGTCGTCTCGTCGTCGTACGAGGTGACGGTGGTCAGATCGCGCTCGCACACCGAGCAGTACGGCTTGTACGGGTAGTAGCCCGCGCCGCCCGCGCCGCCGTCGTCCTCACTGGCCGCGCCGGAGCCCTCGGCGGCCTCCAGCTCGGCCTCGTCGACCGGCTTCTGCTGCTGCTTGGCGGGCTTCTTCGCCCCGCCGGCCGCCTTGTCCTTGTCCTTGTCCTTGGTGCGGTAGCGGTCGAGCACGGCGTCGATCTGCCCGCGGTGGCGCATCGCGTGCAGGACCTGCTCGCGGTACGCGCCCGAGGTGTACTGCTCCGTCTGGCTGATGCCGTGGAACTCGATGCCCAGCTCCCGCAGCGCCTCGATCATCGGCGCCTTGAAGTGCTCGGCCCAGCTCGCATACGGGGATCCGGGCGGGGCCGGGACGGAGGTCAGCGGCTTGCCGATGTGCTCGGCCCAGGAGGCGTCGACCCCGGCCGGGACCTTGCGATACCGGTCGTAGTCGTCCCAGGACAGGATGTGCACGCATTCATAGCCGCGCCGCCTGATCTCGTCGGCGACCAGGTGCGGGGTCATGACCTCGCGCAGATTGCCGAGGTGGATCGGGCCGGACGGGCTGAGACCCGAGGCGCAGACGATCGGTTTGCCCGGGGCGCGACGCTCCGCCTCGGCAATAACCTCGTCGGCGAATCGGGAGACCCAGTCGGTCTCGGTGCTCTGAGCCACGGTCGGCACTTCCTTCCTTGCGGTCATGGCGACACCATTGTCCCAGACGGAACGAGGGGCCCGAAGGTTTTCCACAGGCCGCCGAAGAGCAGGACAAAGCGTTGGACACGCCGTGAAATACTGAGGTGGACCCAACCATCTATCGGAATGGCATTCCACTCATGGCCTCGGTCCCATCCCTTGCCGCCACAGTCCACCAGCGTCTCGCGGACGCCCTCTCGGCTGCCCTGCCGGAGGCCGGCGCCGCCGATCCGCTGCTGCGACGTAGCGACCGGGCCGACTTCCAGGCCAACGGGATGCTGGCGCTCGCGAAGAAGCTCAAGGGCAACCCGCGCGAGCTGGCCGCCAAGGTCGTGGAGAGCCTGCCGGCCGGCGAGCTGATCGCGGGCATCGAGGTCTCCGGACCCGGCTTCCTCAACATCACGGTGTCGGACGAGGCGATCGTGAAGACCCTCGCCGCCCGCGCCGCCGACGCCCGGCTCGGCGTTCCGTACGCCGAGAGCCCCGGCACGACCGTGGTCGACTACGCCCAGCCCAACGTGGCCAAGGAGATGCACGTCGGCCATCTGCGCTCGGCGGTGATCGGCGACGCGGTCGTGCGGATCCTGGAGTTCGCGGGCGAGAAGGTGGTCAGGCGCCACCACATCGGCGACTGGGGCACCCAGTTCGGCATGCTCATCCAGTACCTGCTGGAGCACCCGCACGAACTGGACCACAAGGCCGCCACGGGCGACCAGGGCACCGGGGACGACAAGGACCTGGCGGCCTCCGGCGAGGAGGCCATGTCCAACCTGAACCGCCTCTACAAGGCCGCGCGGGTGCTCTTCGACTCCGACGAGGAGTTCAAGGAGCGGTCCCGGCGCCGGGTGGTGGACCTCCAGGCCGGGGACGAAGAGACCATCGCCCTGTGGCGCAAGTTCGTCGACGAGTCGAAGATCTACTTCTACTCGGTCTTCGACAAGCTCGACATGGACATCCGCGACCCCGACGTCGTCGGCGAGTCCGGCTACAACGACATGCTGGCCGAGACCTGCCGGCTGCTGGAGGAGTCCGGCGTCGCGGTGCGCTCCGAGGGCGCGCTGTGCGTCTTCTTCGACGACGTCAAGGGCCCGGACGGCAACCCGGTGCCGCTGATCGTGCAGAAGTCCGACGGCGGCTTCGGCTACGCGGCCACCGACCTGTCCGCGATCCGGGACCGGGTCCAGGGCCTCCAGGCCGACTCGCTGGTGTACGTCGTGGACGCCCGGCAGTCGCTCCACTTCAAGATGGTCTTCGAAACAGCCCGCCGGATCGGCTGGCTGAACGAGAAGACCCACGCCTACCAGCTCGCCTTCGGCACCGTCCTCGGCAAGGACGGCAAGCCGTTCAAAACCCGTGAGGGCGAGACGGTGCGGCTGGTGGACCTGCTGGACGAGGCCGTCGAGCGGGCGACGGCCGTCGTCCGCGAGAAGAGCGAGGGGAAGATCGACCTCACCGAGGAGGAGATCGCCGAGCGCGGCGCCCAGGTCGGCATCGGAGCGGTCAAGTACGCGGACCTGTCCACGTCGGCCGCCCGCGACTACAAGTTCGACCTGGACCAGATGGTCTCGCTCAACGGCGACACCTCGGTGTATCTCCAGTACGCGTACGCCCGGATCCAGTCGATCCTGCGCCACGCCGGCGAGGGCCAGAACCCGGTCGCCCGCCCCGAGCTTCCCCTGGCCCCCGCCGAGCGGGCGCTGGGCCTGCACCTGGACCAGTTCGCGGAGGTCCTGCGGGAGGTCGCGGCGGGCTACGAACCGCACAAGCTGGCCGCGTATCTGTACCAGCTGGCCTCGTTCTTCACGACCTTCTACGACAAGTGCCCGGTCCTGAAGGCCGAGGGCGGCCCGGCCCAGGTCGAGAACCGCCTCTTCCTGTGCGACCTGACCGCCCGCACCCTCCACCAGGGCATGGACCTGCTCGGCATCCGCACCCCCGAGCGCCTCTGAGCGCTCCCGCGCGCCCCCGTTGCGGCGGCCTTCGCTCACTTTTGCGAAGGTCGCCGCAACGCTGCTTTCGGGCGATTTGCCCGGCAGAATCGTTACTGAGCGCATCCTACGATCAAGGTGAGGTCACATGGCCGAGGAAGCAGACAGGAGAAGCGACATGACGCTTGCCCCCGAGCGCCCGTGCCCACCCGTCGCGCACACCACGGAGGAGACGGCGGTCAGCCTCATCGACATCGCCGAGACGGTGTTCCAGAACCTTCCTGGATACCGGGCCGAGATCCTCGGAGGACAGCTGATCGTGACGCCCCCTGCCGATCCCCCGCACGCGGAATCGCTCACCAATCTCACGCTTGCGTTCGCCGCTCTTCACCAGGGCGAGACCCGCGTCGTCCAAGCCGTGGGCATCTGGCTGCCGACGGGCGACGAGGACTACGCGATCCCGGACCTCTCGGTCGTGGACGCGGATTTCCGTGACCACATGGCGCGGTACAACTGCATCGACCCCGCCGTCTTCCGCATGGTGTTCGAGGTCACCTCGTCCAACTGGCGTGATGATCTGGACCGCAAACCCAGCCACTACGCGCGCGCGGGCGTCCCCGTCTACGTCATCGGCGACCGCAAACACGGCGAGGTCATCGTCCTCACCGACCCCCACGATGGCGAATACCGCACCCGGTCCGTCCACCGCCCCGGCGAGTCCTTCGTCCTGCCCGAGTCCATCGGCGCCAAAGTCGAGCTGGAGGTCGACTCACTCCTGTCCGAGTGAACCGACCGCAGGCCGCTCCCCCTCCGCCGCGCAGAAAGCGTCGCGCTCCGGCCGCTCCCCGCCGACCAGGAAGTCGGTCACATACCCGTCCGAGCAGGCGTTGCCGTTGACCACGTACGCCCCGTGCCCGGTCTCGTCCGCCGTGACCATCCGGGCCCGCTCCCCGAAGGCACGGCGCAGCTTCAGCGCGCCGCTGTAGGGCGTCGCCGGGTCGCGCCGGTTCTGCACCAGCAGCACGTTCGACGGCCCGTCCGGGGTGATCCGCACCGGCTTGTCGCGGGGCACGTCGGGCCAGAAGGCACAGGTCATGACGTTCATCGGCATCCCGGCCGTCAGCGGGTGGCTCGTCCGGCTGGCCGCGACCTCGCGGGCGTAGGACGGCAGGGACTTCGACCACGAGACGTCGTTGCACAGCGTCGCGGTGCCCGAGGCCAAGGTGTTCTGCATCGCCTCGTCCGGCGGTGTGGCGGGCTTGGGCAGGTCCTCGCCGTCACGGGCGGCCCGGATCAGCTCGGCGAGGGCGGCGTAGCGGCTCCCGGGGAGGTCGGCGTACCGGCTCGGAGAGTAGAGGGTGTCGAGCAGCTGATGACGCAGCGCATTGCCGTTCAGCTCGGGCGGGTTGGCGCCCTCCCAGGGGATCGGATGGGCGTCCAGCCGGGCCGCGAGGTCGAGGAACAGCCGGCGGACGCCGTCGGGGGTGTCCGCGAGCTGATGCTCGCCGGGCTCGGAGGCGTACGCGGCGAAGGCGGGGAAGGTGTCCTCGACGCCGACGGCGAAGGCGGCCAGCCAGCCGCGCCCCACTCGCTTCGGGTCGGGGTCGTCGTTGCTGTCCAGCACCCACCGGTCGGTGCGCTCGGGGAACATCTGCGCGTACACGGCCCCCGCGTACGTCCCGTACGACGTGCCCCAGGCCGACAGCTTCTGCTCGCCGAGCGCCCGGCGGATGCGGTCGATGTCGCGGGCCTCGTTGACGGTGCTGACGCTCTTCAGCACCGGGCCGCCGTTGCGAGCGCAGGCGTCGGCCATGCGCCGTGCGGTGGCGACGTTGTCGGCGATGCTCCCGTCCGGGGCGGGCCAGGGGCGGGAGCGGGTGAGGGCCAGGTCTTCGTGGGCGAGGCCGCAGCTGACCGGCGTGGACCGGCCCCACGCCCCGGGGGTCGAAGCTGACGAGGTCGTACGCGTCCCGCACCGTCTGCGGCAGCTTGGCGCCCAGGGTGGACGGCCTGCTCAGGCCGGAGCCGCCCGGTCCCCCGGGGATCAGCAGCAGCGTGCCCCGGCGGGCGCCCGGCTTGGCACTGGAGACGCGGGAGACGGCGAGCGAGATCTGTTCCCCGCCCGGGTCGCGGTAGTCCAGCGGCACGTTGAGCGTCGCGCACTCCTGCCTCGGGTCGAGGCCGGTGCCCTCGCACACGCCCCAGTTCAGCGGCGTGGGGGATCGGGGGGCGGCCGCGTCGGCGGCGGCCGTGGAGGCGAGCAGCGAGGCGGCGGCGAGGGCCAGGGCCAGGGAGGCGGCCTTGACGTTGGCGATTCTCATGGGTCCGAGCCTCGCGGAGCCCGCTTCGAGATTCCATCAGGCCAACTGGCCGCTGCGGACGGGGGATAACCCCCGATCCGCCGCGTCAGCCGGCTTACCCGGTGGGGCTGCGTGTCAGGCCTTCCAGGTTTCGTCGTCCGGGTAGGCGATGTAGTTGCCCTCTGTCAGGGCCACCATGAAGCTGTATCCCCGGCCTTCGACGAGGTTCCATCCAGAGTCGGAGGCGTCGCGGCGCTTGCAGTTGCCGTTGCCGCCGACGGTGAGGGTGCGGGTCTGGCCGGTTTTGGGGTCGTAGATCTCGGCGTAGGCGGCGAAGCCGTCGGCCTCGATGTCGCAGAGCTCGACGATGTCGCCGTTGGCCTCGAACCGCAGGCGGGCCCCGGGGTCCCCGTCGTCCGAGTGGATCGTGTGGTCCCAAGCGATGGCGTGGGCGTTCGTCGAGGCCAGGACGGGCAGCGAGACGGCGGCGGCGAGGACCGCAGCAATCCGCAGCCCGGCCCCCTTGGTGGGCCTCCGAAGCTTCGGCACAGGGTGCTCCTTGATTTTTCTGGGACAGGCCACACCAACCGGCCTGCGGTGCGGTGAACTTGAGCCGGGAGATTAGCCGGGGCGTTTCCGGCCGTGAACAACTTCCCGCGTTTGTTGAGCATTTCCTGAGTTAACTTCGTCCACCTGCGCCTTTTGTTATGCGTCCCGCCAACCCTCCCCGAGCTCGAACCAGACGGTCTTGCCGCCGACCCCGAACAGCTCGTCGCCGATGGCGCAGCCGCCCCAGCTGTCGGCGATCACATCCAGAAGGCCGACTCCACGACCCTGCTCGGCCTCGGCGTCACCGGCCCAGTCCGCAGCCAGGTACGGGAGTTTGGGGTTGCTGTCGCAGACGCTGACCCGCACGCGCTTATCGCTTCGCCTGACATTCATGGACGCCGGACCGTCCGAGTGGGCGTAGGCGTTCGTAACGAGCTCGGACGCCAGCAGCTCGGCGGTGTCGGCCAGATCGTGCACGCCGTGCTCTTCGAGGATGAGGCGCAGTATGCGGCGGGCGATGCGCGGGGCGAGGGGGTCGCGGGGGAACTGGAGGGTGTAGTCCCAGTCTTCGGGCACACGGGGGTCGTTGCACATACGCGCCTCCGTAGAGTGAGTGACTTGACACACACCGTAGAGCATGTCGGGGTACGTGTACTCCTAACTTCGGGAAACTGGTACCTCGCTAGATCTTGTGCAGCGACAACGGCAGACTGTGCGCGACCAAGGAGAGAACCCATGCCACCCAGGAGTTCACCCACACCCCGCCAGCAGCGCCTGGGGGCCGAACTGCGCAAGCTGCGCGAACGCTCAGGTCGGTCAACCGTTGAGGCGGCGGCGATGCTCGGCCTCGACCGCGCCAAGGTCAGCAGCATCGAGACCGGCCGCGTGGGGCTGAGCGGGGAGCGGGTGCGCACGATCGCACGCCGCTACGGCTGCGCGGATCAGCAACTCATCGACGCGCTGGTCGCGATGACGGGCGATCGCACCCGCCACTGGTGGGAGGAGTACCGAGGCGTCCTGCCCAACGGCTTTCTGGACCTGGCCGAATTCGAGTATCACTCCGTGACGTTGCGCACCGCCCAAACAGCCACGCTGCCCGGTTTGCTCCAGACCGTTGACCACGCGCGAGCCCTATTTCAGGAAACGGTGCCGCCAATTCCACCCCACGAGGTGGAGCACCGCGTCTCCCACCGCGTCAAACGCCAGGCGGTTCTTCACCGGGATGACCCCCTTGAGTACACCGCGATCATCCATGAGGCCGCGCTGCGCATGCAGTTCGGCGGCAAGGCGACCACTCGGGCGCAGCTCGACCACATCCTCGAAATGAGCTGGCGCGACAACATCACCGTCCTCGCCATGCCATTCGCGGCGGGAGCCTTCCCCGCCCCCGGGCAGACGATCGTCTATGCCACCGGACGCGTGCCCCAGCTCGACACCGTTCAGATCGACGAGGCTCACGGTTCCGTATTCCTTGATGCCGCCACCCAGTTGGACACTTACCGCAGCATCCTTGACCGGATGGAATGCCTCGCCCTCAAGGCGGACCAGTCCCGGGACTTGATCCACGACATCGCACGATCCCTCTGAAAGGCAGGAACGTTGTCCACTCCGGTTTGGCACAAGTCCTCGTACTGCCAGGCGGCAAGCAACTGCCTCAACGTCGCCTCCGCCGCCGACGGAACCATCCGCCTCCGCGAGAGCGAGGCCCCCGACACGGTCCTCACCACCACTCCCGCCCGGCTCAGCGACTTCATACGCGCCGCCAAGGCAGGTGAATTCGACCACCTCACCCCCTAGCCGCATGGTTTGCGACCACACTGGCCAGCGCCGGACTGGCGACGACGGCGGGGCGGCTGGCGCCGCCGCCACGGTCCCGCGACTTCATCCGCGACATCGCACAGTCACTCTGAAAGGCAACACATTGTCCATGCTGGACTGGTACAAGTCTTCCTACTGCCAGGCGGCGAACAACTGCCTCAACCTCGCCTCCGCCGCCGACGGAACCATCCGCCTCCGCGAGAGCGAAACCCCCGACACGATCCTCACCACCACCCCCACCCACCTCGGCCACTTCATACGCGCCGCCAAGGCAGGCCAATTCGACCACCTCACCCCCTAGCCGCATGGTTTGCGACAAACTTCCCGATCGGCCTGGCAGAAAATCGCCGACGCGGACAACCTCCTCCCAACCGGGGCAGTCGGACGCCACGTAACTGGAACCCGATCTTTTGGAGGTAGTCATGCGACGCTGGGGGACCGCACTCGCGGCGCTCACGCTGGCCGGCGCCGGACTGGCGGCGACGGCGGGGACGGCCGGTGCCGCCACCACGTCGAGGACGGCCAACGCTTCGGCGGAGGCCTGCGCGACCGCGTGGGGCAGCGGCGAGAAGACCGCTCAAGATGCGAACTACAAGCCGCTGAAGAACATCAGGGCGGGTCAGCACGAGTGCTACGATCGCCTGGTGTTCGACATCAAGAGCGGCACGGCGGCCGGCCAGACCGGCTACCGCGTCGGCTATGTCGACGCGATGTACCAGGACGGCTCCGGCGACCCGATCGCGGTCGGCGGCGGCGCGATCCTGGAGATCCATGTGGCCGCGCCGAGCTATGACCCGGAGGTCGGCGGCGAGACGTATCCGGGGCGGGCCGGGAAGCCGCTGCCCGGGGTGGACATCGCCGGGTACCGCACGTTCAAGGACACCCGCTACGGCGCGAGCTTCGAGGGTGAGACCCAGGTCGGGCTCGGCGTGCGCGCCCGGCTGCCGTTCCGGGTCCTCCAGTCGGGCGACCGGCTGATCGTCGACGTCGCCCACTCCTGGGCCACCGCGCGCTGACCTCGGGCGCTGTTGTCACGGCCCTGCACCACGGGCCGTGACAACAGCCCGGAATACCAACTACCGCTTCCTGTGCCCAGGGTGAACCCCCTGGGTTTCCCGCCGCTCTTCGCCAAACCTGAGAGGCGACGAGATCAGCAGCTCCGCACGATCGCGGAGTGCGTCCACGACGGGGAAAGAAACGGCATGAGCGAGCACACCGAGACGCTGTACGACGCCATCGGCGGGATGGACACCCTGCGCCGGCTGAGCGACACCTTCTACGAAGCGGTCCTGGAGGACGCGCTGCTGGCCCCGGTCTTCGCCAACTTCAGCCGTACCCATATCGAGCACGTCGCCGTCTGGCTCGCCGAGATCTTCTCCGGCCCCGCCCGCTTCACCGAGGAACTGGGCGGCCACCAGTCCCTGCTGCGGTCGCATCTCGGGCTGGCGATCACCGAGGAGCAGCGGACCCGCTGGATGGAGCTGATGACGGCCGCCGTGGAGAAGGAGCTCCCGGACGACGAGCTGCTGCGCCGCCGCGTCGTGGAGTACTTCGACTGGGGCACCAAGATCGCCCGCGATGTCTCCGCCGAACCCGTCGGCCAGGACCTCGGCGAGCCGGGCCCGACCCCGCGCTGGGGCTGGAACGGCCTCCAGTAGGCCCGTCGGGGCCGATGTCAGTGGCACGCGCTTCACTGTCTCCTGTGAACGAAGACGAACTGCTGCCCGCCCTCCACGGCATGGTGTGGCCGGACACCCGGGTCCTGGACTGCCGGTCGGCCGGGCACGGGGCGGGGCATATGTGCCTGACGATCCCCGACGGGGCGGGCCTGAGCGAGCTCGTGGAGACCCTCAGCAACTGGTACGGGGAGCCGCGCACCCTCGTATCGGAAGGGCGTGCCGACCCCGCCGCGAGCGAGCGGACGGGGCTGCCGCTCATCGCTCCCTTCGGGGACGGCGAGCGCGTCGCCGAGATGCGCGCCTGGGCGTTCGGCGGCCGGTGGATCGGCTGCGGCGTGGTCCGCGTCGGCGGGGAGGCGCGGCTCATGGTGGTCGTGGCCCCGCGCACCACCCCGGCGCCGGACGAGTTGCCCGCCGGCGCCTCCTGGCTGGACCGGCTCGTCGCCGTGACCGGCTGGGACGCGGACCAGGTCGGCATCGACCCGATCCGCCTGGACCGGATGTACTCGGGCCGGATCCGTACGGCCGACTGCGCGGCGGCCGAGGAGCGGCTGGGCACGGCGCTGCCGAGCGACTACAAGAAGCTGGTCGAGACGTTCGGGGACGGCGCCTTCGACGGCTTCCTGGACGTCCGTCTGCCGGCCGACATCGTCAAAGGCGCCGAGTTCGCGTCCGGTTGGGCGAAGGCTCACGGCACCCCGTCCTGGGAGCCGCATCCGCCGTTCCCCGAGCCGGGCGGGCTGCTGCCATGGGCGGGCACCGAGCACGAGACATCGTTCTACTGGATCACCGAAGGGCCCGACCCCGACGCCTGGCCCGTCTATGTCACAGAGGTCGGCCCCGAGGCCGGGACCCGGTTCGCCATGACCACCACGGAGTTCGTCTTCCGTACGCTCGCCGACCCCGAGCACCCCTACTCCATGCCCGCCGACTTCGCCGCCCATTGGTTCATGAACTACAACAGGCCCTGGCCCGCCGACGGCACGGCGGATCTTGGGCGGTAGCGTGACGGCCCGAACCAGCAAAGAGGCGGGCGAAAGGGGAGCCGGGATGCGCTACGTCGTCATCGGAGCGGGCGCCATCGGAGGTGCGATCGGCGGGCGGCTCGCCCAGAGCGGGCACGATGTCGTCCTGGTGGCGCGCGGAGCGCACTACGAGGCGCTGCGCCGGGACGGGCTGCGGCTGCTGACGCCCGACGGCGCGCACCGGCTCCCGGTGCCCGTGGCCGACCGGCCCGAGGCCGTCGAGCTGCGCCCCGACGACGTACTCGTGCTCGCCGTGAAGACCCAGGACAGCGTGGCCGCGCTGGACGCCTGGGCGCCCCGCCCGGTGGCCGACGGCGGGACGGCGGCCGACCGGCTGCCGCTGGTGTGCGCGCAGAACGGGGTGGAGAGCGAGCGGCTGGCGCTGCGGCGCTTCCGCCGGGTGTACGCGATGTGCGTCTGGCTGCCCGCCACCTATCTGGAGCCGGGCGAGGTCATAGCCCCCTGCGCGCCCTGCACCGGCCTGCTCCACCTGGGCGGCTATCCGTCCGGCGCGGACGAGACGGTCCGGCGGATCGCGGCCGACCTGGAGAAGTCCCACTTCCTCGCGCCGGTCGTGCCGGACGTGATGCGCTGGAAGTACGCCAAGCTGCGGGGCAACGTCGCCAACGCCGTGGAGGCGGTCTGCGGGCCGGATGGGGGCGAGGAGGCGACGGCCCTGGTACGGCGCGCGAAGGCGGAGGCGAGCGCCGTCTTCGACGCGGCGGGCATCGACCGCGCGAGCGACGCCGAGCAGAGCGCGGTGCGCGACGGAAAGATGGACATACGCCCCGTCGCCGGCGGTGCGGCATGGCGCGGCGGTTCGTCGTGGCAGAGCCTGGTCCGAGGCTCAGGAACGGTCGAGGCGGACTATCTGAACGGCGAGATCGTGCTGCTGGGCCGGCTCCACGGAGTGCCGACCCCGGTCAACGAGGCGCTGCGGCGCACCGCGAACGAATGCGCACGCGAGCGCCGGACCCCCGGCACGATCACCGCAGCGCAGCTCACCCGGATCATCGACGCAGCCTGAACTTGCGGTGAGTATGAGACAGCGACACGCCGAAACGACGGCGTGTGGCGGTGTCATATATAGGAATAGCACACGTCTTAACACCATACAACAAAGATAGAATATGGGTTTTTGTTTTTGGTTTT
>NZ_JBSFMM010000287.1:0-12289 GCF_053599555.1 Streptomyces sp. NPDC000941 | reverse complement strand
CGGACCAGCCCCCACCACTCCGGACGACCCCCCCCCCCCCCCCCCCCCCCCCCCCCCAGGTTGGCCCGCGGGGCCGGCGGGCGCCGAGGCGGCGCCCCCCCCCCCCCGGCCCGCCGCTAGGCACCCTCCTTCTCGCCGGGCACGGCCGGCTGCGGCAGCGAGGGCTGGAGGACCAGCATCCGCTCGACCAGGCGCAGGAACATCGAGACGGCGCGCAGCAGATCGTCGGCTTCGCGGCAGTTGGCCGCGCCGGGTATGCCCGCCTCGGCGCGGGCCCTGCGGTCGGCGCCCGAGGCGAACAGGGCGCTCCACTCGGTCAGTTCGGGGGCGACTTCGGGCAGCACTTCCCAGGCACTGCGGATCCGCGCGCGGCGGCGCGCGGTGGGCTCGGGGCGGCCGCGCACGGCGAGCACGGCGGCCGCGGTGCGCAGAGCGGCGAGGTGGGCGGTGGCGAAGCGCTCATTGGCGGTCTCCAGCCCGGCGGCCTCTTCCAGGCCGTGGTGGGCCTGGGCGAGCAGGTCGAGGGCGGCGGGCGGCGCGGACGCGCGGCGCAGCACGGGGTGGACATCACTCGCGGGACCGGTCAACGAAGGGGCAGGGGCGGCGGCCCGGTGCCGGCGCGCTGCGGCGGTACTGGCCATGACGAACCTCCTGTCGTCGCGTGGCGGCCGGTCATGTGGTAAGGCGACCGCCGTATGGACCCATCGTGGGGCACACCACTGACAATCGGCTCTGACCTGCGCGAACGTCCCGGAATGGCGTTCGATTGGCCAGCCGCCCCGACGATGCGTCTCGCCGTCACGGCCGCGTCCGGTCAGGTCGGTGAAGCGACTTCACCCGGAGCTGAGCCTATGATCGTCCCGGGAACGGGCCTGTGAGCGGGACCACTTGGGCAGCGGGCACAATCAGCGCCATGGACAGCAGCAGCACGCGTCGCCAGGCCACCCGGCAGAAGCTTTTCGAGGCAGCGGTCACCCTCATCGCGGAGCAGGGGTTCTCCTCCACCACCGTGGACGAGATCGCCGAACGGGCCGGAGTGGCCAAGGGCACGGTCTACTACAACTTCGCGAGCAAGACCGTGCTCTTCGAGGAGCTGCTGCGGCACGGTATCGAGCTGCTGACCGCCTCGCTCCAGAGCGCCGCCGACGAGACCGCCGACCGCGGCGGCAGCCATGTCGACGCGCTGGACGCGATGGTCCGCGCGGGGCTGCACTTCATCGCCCGCCACCCCTCGCTGACCCAGCTGTACGTCGCCGAGCTGTGGCGCACCAACCGGGCCTGGCAGCCCACGCTGATGGTGGTGCGGCGGCAGGCCATAGCGGTGATCGAGTCGGTGCTGCGGGAGGGTGTGGCCGCGCGGGAGCTGAGCGAGGACATCGACATCCCGCTCACGGCCTCGGCGCTGTTCGGGATGGTGCTGGTGGCGGCGCTGGACTGGCAGTCGTATCAGCCGGAGCGGTCGCTGGACGATGTGCACGCCGCGCTGTCCCGGCTGCTGCAGCACCGTGTGGGCGAAGCCCCGGCCAAAGGTGTCGGAGCCCCGGCCCAGGGTGCCGGAGCACCCGCCAAGAGCGCCCGGGCCCCGGGCTGAGCCTGACTGAACCCAGAGAGGTTCCCCCAGCTACCGCCAGGGGGACCCCCTGTTCCGGTGCGGTTCGAACCCCGATCGATCCGCACCGGAACAGGGGGCGCCCCCAGCAGTGGCCGGGCCCCCGTCCCCTGTGTCCCCCCGGGGGGTCTCCCCCCCACTCGGAAGGTCGCCACGCCGTTCCGCCGCCCCGTGTCGGCGGTCCGGCGCCGCGCCCCTTCCGCGTCCACCACTCTCCCGTCCGCGCAGGTCATGCCCCATCCGCGCGGCTACTCATCTGTCCGCCTAGGTACCGGTACTCAAGCCCTGGGCGGTTGTCCCCAGGCCGCGGTGCCCGGGGTGCCCGGGTGTCAGTGGTGGCGGATAAAGTCGCGGTCATGGCACGGATTGCGGTGATCGGCGCTGGGATGGGCGCCATGGCGGCCGCCGCCCGGCTGGCCGTCGCGGGCCACCAGGTGGCGGTGTACGAGCGCGGGCAGACTCATGGCGGCGGGGTCGGGCGCTTCGAGCGGGACGGCTTCGCCTTCGACACGGGCCCCGGGCTGCTCCATCTGCCCGCCGTCTATCGCGATCTGTTTGTGAAGACCGGCAAGGAGACCCTGGAGCAGTGCGTCGAGCTGACCCAGGTCGACCCCGCGAGCAGGCACCTCTTCGCCGACGGCACGGATGTCCCGCTGCCCAACGCGTCGCGGGCAGGGGTCGTCCGGGCGCTGGACGACGCGTTTGGCGCGGGCGCGGGCGAGCGCTGGAGCGACATGGTCAACCGGGCGCGCGAGGCGTGGGACGCCACCCGCAGACCGCTGCTCGAGGAGCCGCTGCGCGCGGACTGGCAGACCCTGGGCCGCGACCCGTATCCGGCGCCGGTCCGGCGCGGGGTCTCCGGGTGGTTCCGGCGGGGCGGTGGAGCCGCCCGGAGACCCGCCGCGCTCGCCGATGTGGCGCGCCGTGAGCTGAAGGACCCCAGGGCCGTCGCCCTGCTGGAGAGCCATGCGCTCGCGCACAGCCTCGATCCGCGCACCGCTCCGGCCAGTGCCGCGGTGCTGCCCTATCTGGAGCAGACCTTCGGCACCTGGTACGCGCGCGGCGGCATACGGGCGCTGGCAGACGCGGTGTACGAGCGCTGCCGGGCCCGGAAGGTGCGGTTCAGCTTCGGCGCCGAGGTCGTCGGCATCGTCGAGAAGGACGGGCGCGCGGCGGGCGTGGAGCTGGCCGACGGCTCGGTGGCGGAGGCGGACGCGGTGGTGGCCGGCATCGACCCGGCACTGCTGCCCGCGCTGCTCGGCGGCGCCGAGCCCTGGCACGACGGCGATGTGCGCCCCGGCGGCGGAGCGCTCGGCGGTGGGCCCGGCGATGGGGCGGCGGGGCGGCTCACGGTGTTCCTCGCGCTGCGCGGCGCGCGCCCCGAGGACACGGCGCACCGCACGGTGGTGCACGCCCCGGATCGCGACGCCGAGCTGGCGGCGGTCTTCGGCGAGGCAGCCCGGCCCGGCGGAGCCGGCGGGCCCGGTGCCGGTCTCGGGACGCGCGCGCCGTGCCCCCGCCCGACGGTGACCGTGCTGCGCCCGGACGACCCCACGACCCGCCCCGACGAGGACCACGAGGCCGTCACGCTCACCGCGACCGTCGCCCCGCACGGGCCGGTCGACTGGATCGACGGCACGGCCGCCGAGGAGGACGCGGACCGGCTCGTGGCGGTCGCCGAGGCGGCGATACCGGGGCTGCGCGACCGGCTCCTGTGGCGCGAGGTGCGCACCCCCGCCGACACCGCCGCGGACACCGGCGCCACGGGCGGCGCCGTGCCCGGACCCGCGCTGGCCGGCGCGGAGGGCCGCTTTCTGCGCCCCGCGAACACGACCCGGCTGCCGGGCCTGTATCTGGCGGGCGGCTGGGCGCATCCGGGCGGCGGGCCGGCCCATGCGGGGATGTCCGGCACGATGGTGGCCGGCCTGATCGTCGGCGGCGCGGACTGGCGCGGCTCGGAGTGACCGCAGCGACCGCAGCGACCACTGCGGCGGTACGGCGCTGATACGGCGATGCTGCCGCAGTGACGCGGCGCCGACGAGAGCCGTCGGCGCTCAGCCGTCAGTCAGCAGCGGCGTCAGTCAGTAGCGGTACCGCTCGTCGTAGCCGCCGTTGTTGTAGTCCTGCTGCTGGTACGGGTACTGCGACTGGTCCTGCGGAAGCTCGCCGTCGCCGTCGCGCTGCTGGGGGACCCATCCCCCGCCGGGCTGCATCCCGGCGTCGGGGGCGTACTGCTGCTGCCCGCCGTAGGAGGGCTCCGCGGCGTAGTGGTCGCCGAGCGCGTCGCCGCCGCCGTACTGGTCCTGGCCGTAGGCGGAGTACTGCCCGGCGTACTGCTGGTGCTGGTCGCCGTACTGCTGACCGCCCTGCTGGTCGTACCCCGGCTGCTGGGAGCCGCCGTACGGGTCGGTGTAGCCCGCGTACGCCCCGGCGCCGTAGCCGTACTGCCCGGCGTCCGCGTAGACGTCCTGGCCGTTGCTGTGGCCCTGGGCCGCGTCCGCGTAGCCGCCGTAGGTCTCATAGCCGCCGTAGCCGCCGGCCCCCGCGCCCGGCGTGCTCTGTGCGGCGTGCGCGGCGGAGTCGCCGTAGACGCCGTACTCGCCCGTGTCGTCCGGCAGCGGCTCCGGCTGGTACGCGGGCGGTTCCGGCTGGTACGCGGGCGGCTCCTGTGCGGCCATCGGGACCGCCTCCAGATCGGAGACCTGGAGCGTCGGGTCGGCGTCCACCGGGGGCGGGGCGTCCTCGTCCTCCCTGCGGCTGAGGCCGGGCACCCCGCGCAGCGCCCACCCGGCGGCGAAGCCGCGCCGGAAGGACAACGTGACGTACGTCTGGCCGACCGCGAAGGTGATCGCTCCCGCGCCGATCACCGGCACGGACGGGATGAGCACTCCGGCCACCACACCGAGGAAACCGGTGAAGGCGAGGAGCCGCCAGCGCAGCCGCGCCTTGTACTGCAGCAGCACCTCTCCCAGCAGCCACAGCGCGACCACGCCGAACGCGATGTAGAGGACCGTCCAGCCCATGCCCGCCCCTCTCGTGCGGCCGCCCGTCGGCTGCCGTCCTCAGGACCGCTGATGCAGTCCCAGATTCTCGTAGATCTCCAGCGTCGCCGGGGAGTGGTTCAGCGTAATGAAGTGAAGTCCGGGGATCTCCTCGGCCATCAACCGCGCGCACAATTCCGTGGCGTAGTCGATTCCGATCGAGCGTACAGCCGCGGCGTCGCCCTTCACCGCCAGAATCCGCTCCGCGAGGTCGGGCGGGAAGGCGGCATTGCTCAGCTGCGCGAAGCGCTCGATCTGCTTCACGTTTGTGACGGGCATGATTTCAGGGATGATCGGCGTCGTACAGCCCGTGGCGGCTACCCGGTCGCGCAGCCGCAGATAGTCCTCCGCGTAGAAGAACATCTGGGTGATCGCGAAGTCCGCGCCCGCGCGGCACTTGTCGACGAAGTGGCGGACGTCGGTGTCCCAGTCCGCCGAGCGCGGGTGCATCTCGGGGAAGGCCGCGACGCCGACGCAGAAGTCGCCCGACTCCTTGATCAGCTCGACCAGTTCGGCGGCGTAGCCGACGCCGTCGGGGTGGCGGACCCACTCGCCCATCGGGTCGCCGGGCGGGTCGCCGCGCAGCGCCAGCATGTTGCGGATTCCGGCGCCCGCGTACTGCCCGATGACGTTGCGGAGCTCGGCGCGGGAGTGGTTGACGGCGGTGAGGTGCGCGACCGGGGTCAGCGTGGTGTCGGTCGCGATGCGCTCGGTGACGCGCACGGTCCCCTCACGGGAGGAGCCGCCCGCTCCGTAGGTCACGGAGACGAAGGTCGGCGAGACGGCTTCGAGCCGACGGATGGCGTTCCACAGCGTCTGTTCTCCCTTCTCCGTCTTCGGGGCGAAGAATTCGAAGGAATACGACTGCTCGCCTGATGCGAGCAGATCACGCACCGTCCGCGCGCGATCTGTCCTGGTGGAGGCTGTGCCAAGGGCCATACGGGAAGGTTAGCCAGCGGTGCGGCACACGGACAGCGGGCGGGGGTGTTATATCCCTTTCGCCGGGTCTTGGTCCGTACTGCGGACACTTTGCCGACGATGAGACCACTATGAGACGACGACGGGCCGACGACGGGCAGAGCCACAGATCTCTCACAGGTCGCGAGCGCGCACCCGCTTGGCCAGCTCGGCGGTGGCCGCGCCGGGATCCGCGGCCGCGGTGATCGCCCGCACCACGACGATCCGCCGCGCGCCCGCCTCCAGCACCTCGTCCAGGTTCGAGGCGTCGATTCCGCCGATGGCGAACCAGGGCGGGGCCTGCTTCAGGGCGGCCGTGTGGCGCACCAGCGACAGGCCCGGGGCGGACCGCCCCGGCTTGGTGGGGGTGGGCCAGCAGGGCCCGGTGCAGAAGTAGTCGACACCCGGCTCGGCGGCCGCGGCCTCCGCCTCGGCCGGTGCGTGGGTGGACCGCCCGATCAGCACATCCGCGCCGAGGATCGCGCGCGCCGCCGGGACCGGCAGATCGCCCTGGCCCAGGTGCAGCACATCGGAGCCGATGGCATGGGCGACGTCCGCCCGGTCGTTGACCGCCAGCAGCTTGCCGTGCCGGCGGCAGGCGTCGGCGAACACCGCGAGATGGTCAAGCTCCTCGCGGGCCTCCATGCCCTTGTCGCGCAGCTGGACGATGTCCACCCCCGACCCCAGGACGGCGTCCAGGAACTCCGGCAGATCGCCCTGGCGCCGGCGGGCGTCGGTGCACAGATAGAGCCGGGCGTCGGCAAGCTGCTCGCGGGCGGTGGCGGTGGCAGTGGCGGCGGCCATTGGGACGGCTTTCCCCCTGGATCGGCGGCTGGATCGGCGGCTGGACGGTCGGCTGGACGGTCGGCTGGATCGGCAGCGTTCCGGCCGTGTGTGGGCGGCGTGTCGGCGGCGTACGGACCGGAGCGGCCGGCCCGTACGCCGCGGGTGTTGATTCAGACGATGACGGTACGGACGGTACGGATGGTGCGGATGGTGCGGATGGTGCGGTGGGTCAGCGGCGGCTCAGACGGCGAGCGCCTGGGCGCGGCGCTTGACCTCGGTGCCGCGATTCTCGTGCAGGGCCTGAGCCGGGGTGCCGGGCAGGCTCGGGTCCGGGGTGAAGAGCCACTCCAGCATCTCCTCGTCACTGAAGCCGTCGTCCCTCAGCAGCGTCAGGGTGCCCACCAGGCCCTTGACGACCTTTCCGTCACCGATGAACTCGGCGGGCACCTGGAGCACCCGATTCTCGCCACGGCGCACGGCGATCAGCTGACCCTCCTTGACCAGCTGCCGCACGCGCGTCACCTCGACACCGAGCCGTTCGGCGATGTCGGGGACGGTGAGCCAGGCGGGGACGAGAGCATCGATCTTTGCGTCAATCTCGGTCACGGGACAAGCCTGCCATCTGGGACTGACAGTGGGTAGTCGGGCACCGGGCAAGACGCCGTCGACACCGCCGTCGGCCGCGCCCCGGTCAAGGTCGCCGCGGGGGTGCGCCGAGGGTCACAGGACCGCCGACTTCAGCGGCACCGACGGGTCCGCGGCGAGGGCGCGGTCCAGCCGGGAGCCCTGCTCGATCAGCTTGCGGCCCTGGGCCAGATCGCGCGGACGGCCGACGGCCAGCAGGGCGACCAGCGCCCCGTCGCGCAGCCAGCACACCGACCAGGCCGCGCCCTCCGGATCGCCGCGCCAGACGAGTTCGTCGGCGGCGGCGTGGTGGCCCGCGTACTGCACGAAGCGGCCGAACTGCTCGGACCAGAAATACGGCACCGGGTCGTAGACCGAACCGGTGAAATGCGCGGTCCGGCTGCCGACCACATTGGCGGCGACGGTGCGCGGCCCCTGGAGGGCGTTGTCCCAGTGGTGCACCAGCAGCCGCGCGCCGTAGCGCGCGGAGGGGAACGACGCGCAGTCCCCGACGGCGTAGACGTCGGGCGCCGAGGTGCGCAGCTGTTCGTCGGCGGCGACGGACCGGTCCGGGGCCAGCTCGACGCCCGAGCCCGCCAGCCAGCCCGTGGCGGGCCGCGCCCCGATGCCGACGACCACCGCGTCCGCGCTCAGCCGGGTGCCGTCCTGGAGCAGCACCCCCTGCTCGTCCACGGAGGCCACCTGCGCGCCGGTGACCAGTTCGACGCCGTAGTCGGCGTACCAGCCGGCCATGGGGGCGGCGACCTCGGCCGGGAGGGCGCCCGCCAGCGGGCGGTCGGCGGCCTCCACGACGGTCACGGCGCAGCCCGCCTCGCGCGCCGCCGTGGCGAACTCCGCGCCGATCCAGCCGGCCCCGACCACCACGATCTCGCGCTGCCCGGCGAGCACCGGGCGCAGCCGCTCCGCGTCGTCGAGCGTGCGCAGCAGATGCACACCGGGCACGCCCTCGCCGCCGGGCAGGGTGATCGGCTCGGCGCCGGTGGCGATCACCAGGACGTCGTACGACACCGGGCCCGACGCGGTCTCCAGCCGCCGGGCGCCGGTGTCCAGGCCGGTCACGGACACCCCGAGCCGCAGCTCGACGCCGAGCGCGGCGAAGTCCACGTCGAAGGCGGAGCCCTCGGCCTTGCCGAGCAGCACGGCCTTGGACAGCGGCGGCCGGTCGTACGGCTGATGCGCCTCGGCGCCGAGCAGCAGAATGCCGCCGGTCCAGCCCTGGTCGCGCAGCGCGACAGCGGTCTGCACCCCGGCCATTCCCGCGCCGACGATCACCACTTGCTGCCCGCTGCCCCCCGGGGACGCCGGCTTCGTCGTCTCATCGCTCACACGATCACTGTAGGGCGGCGCAGGGGGCGCACCGGAGAACCGACTGACGAGATCTCGGGCACAGGAGCGGCCGGGACCCCGGGGCTCGTACTAGGGTTGGCGGGACGAAGCACTCGCGGGAGCCCGACGCAGCGGGCTGAGAGGGAGGCTGGAGCGGCCTCCGACCGTACGAACCTGATCCGGGTCATGCCGGCGAAGGGAGGGGCGTTACGCCCATGCACGCATCATCACGTACGCGGCCGGGCCGGCCGTACGACGCGCTGGTCGTCGGCGGCGGCATCATCGGCCTGGTCACGGCGTGGCGGGCGGCCCAGCGTGGCCTGCGCACCGCCGTCGCCGACCCGGCGCCGGGCGGCGGCGCGGCCCAGGTGGCGGCCGGAATGCTCGCGGCCGTCACCGAGCTCCACTACGGCGAGCAGACGCTGCTCGCCCTCAACCTCGCCTCCGCGCGCCGCTATCCGGAGTTCGTGGCCGAGCTGGAGGAGGCGAGCGGCCAGGACGTCGGCTTCCGCACCTGCGGCACGCTCGCCGTGGCCTTCGACCCCGACGACCGCGCCCACCTGCGCGAACTCCATGACTTCCAGCGGCGGCTCGGGCTGGAGTCGCAGTGGCTGACAGGGCGCGAATGCCGGCGCCTTGAGCCGATGCTCGCGCCGGGCGTACGCGGGGGCCTGCGCGTCGACGGGGACCACCAGGTCGACCCGCGGCGGCTGGCGGCGGCACTGCTGACCGCGTGCGAGCGGGCCGGCGTGGTCTTCCACCGCGCCCGCGCGGAACGGCTCACGCTCGCGGCGGGCCGCGCCACCGGCGTCGAACTCGCCGACGGCACACTGCTGGCGGCCGAGCAAACCGTACTGGCCGCAGGCAGCTTCAGCGGGCGGCTCGAGGGCGTCCCCGAGGGCGCGCTGCCCCCCGTACGCCCCGTCAAGGGCCAGGTGCTGCGGCTGCGCGTACCGCCCGCGTACGCGCCGTTCCTGTCCCGGACCGTACGGGCCGAGGTGCGCGGCGGACATGTCTATCTGGTGCCGCGCGAGAACGGCGAGCTGGTCGTCGGCGCCACCTCGGAAGAGCTCGGCTGGGACACCACGGTCACCGCGGGCGGCGTCTACGAACTGCTGCGCGACGCGCATGAGCTGGTGCCCGGCATCACCGAGCTGCCGCTCGTCGAGACCCGCGCCGGGCTGCGCCCCGGCTCCCCCGACAACGCGCCGCTGCTCGGCCCGAGCGCACTGCCCGGCCTGCTCGTGGCCGGCGGCCACTACCGCAACGGCGTCCTCCTCACGCCCGTCACGGGCGACGTCATGGCCGAGGTGCTGACGTGCGGCGAACTCCCGGACGAGGCCCGGCCGTTCTCCCCGCTGCGCTTCCCGGCCGCGCCCATCGGCCCCACCACCCCCGTAGCGCAGGAGCAGCCCCTATGAGCGTGTCCACGCCCGGCCCGACCGCCGCCTCCATGACCGTCTCCGTGAACGGTGAGCCCCGCCGACTCCCCGGCGGCACCACCCTCGACCTGCTGGTCGCGGAGCTGACCCCGGCGCGCTCGGGGGTCGCCGCGGCCGTCAACGAACAGGTCGTCCCGCGCGGCCAGTGGCCCGCCACCCCGCTCGGCGACGGAGACCGGGTCGAAATCCTCACCGCGGTCCAAGGAGGCTGAACCCCAGATGGCCGAAACGATGCACAACACGACGTACGCCACCATGCGCCCCGCCCCGGACCCGGGCCCGGACCCCGATCCGGACCCGCTCACCATCGCGGGCACCGCCTTCTCCTCCCGCCTGATCATGGGCACGGGCGGCGCGCCCAGCCTGGAGGTCATGGAGCGCTCGCTGCTCGCCTCCGGTACGGAGCTGACCACCGTCGCGATGCGCCGCCTGGACCCCACCGTCCAGGGCTCGGTCCTGTCGGTGCTCGACCGGCACGGCATCCGCGTGCTGCCCAACACCGCCGGGTGCTTCACGGCCGGTGAGGCGGTGCTGACCGCCCGGCTGGCGCGGGAGGCGCTGGGCACGGACTGGGTCAAGCTGGAGGTGGTGGCCGACGAGCGCACCCTGCTCCCCGACCCGGTCGAGCTGCTGGACGCCGCCGAGACGCTGGTCGACGACGGCTTCACCGTCCTGCCGTACACCAACGACGACCCGGTCCTCGCCCGCAGGCTGGAGGACGTGGGCTGCGCCGCGATCATGCCGCTGGGCTCCCCCATCGGCTCCGGCCTCGGCATCCGCAATCCGCACAACTTCCAGCTGATCGTCGAGCGCGCCACGGTCCCGGTGATCCTGGACGCTGGGGCGGGCACCGCGTCGGACGCCGCGCTCGCCATGGAGCTGGGCTGCGCGGCGGTGATGCTCGCATCCGCCGTCACCCGCGCCCAGGAGCCCGTCCTGATGGCCGAGGCCATGCGGTATGCGGTCCGGGCCGGCCGGCTGGCCCACCGCGCCGGCCGTATCCCGCGCCGCCATTTCGCCCATGCCTCCTCACCCGGGGAGGGGCTGGCCGCGCTGGACCCGGAGCGCCCGGCGTTCGGGTAGGGCGGTGAGCGGTTAGCGTGGTGACATGGGTGGCATGGTGGCCGACCGGATCGAGCGCGAGGTGTACGTCCAAGCGCCCGTCGACCGCGTATGGCGGGTGCTGACGACCCCCGAGCACATCCGCGTCTGGTACGCGTTCGAGGGGTGCGAAATCGACCCGCGCCCCGGCGGGACGCTCCGCTTCCGCTGGGATGAGCAGGGGGAGTTCCACGGCAGGGTGGAGAAGTCGGTGCCGGACGCGCTGTTCCGCTTCCGGCTCGCCAGCGAGCCGGACCGCGCCCTGGGCGCGGAACCGGGCGACTCGACCCTGGTGGAGTTCGCGCTCTCCGCCGAGGGCCCCGGCACCCGGCTCCGACTGACCGAGAGCGGCATCCAGGAGCTCGCGGTGCCGGACGCCGCGAAGGCCAAGCACGCGGAGTACGCCGCCGCGACCTGGGCCACCGCACTGGAGGAGCTGTCCGCGCTGGCCGCCGCGTCGCACAACTAGGACCGACCCGCCGCCGCGCCGCCAAGACCGCAGCACCCGGTGTCACCGTTCGGCACCAGTCCCGTTCCCGGGCCTGGCAGGTGACCTTGCGTGTCGTGTCGACTCGTAGACTGCTCTCTCGTGGATACGACCCTGCATGACCCCTTGGTCGGACAGCTGCTCGACGGCCGCTATCGCGTCGAGGCGCGCATCGCCGCGGGCGGCATGGCGACGGTCTACCGCGCCGTCGACACGCGGCTCGACCGCGTGCTGGCCCTCAAGGTGATGCATCAGTCGCTCGCCACCGACGACGCCTTCGTCGAGCGCTTCATCCGCGAGGCGAAGTCCGTGGCCAGGCTCGCCCACCCCAATGTGGTCGGCGTTTTCGACCAGGGCACCGACGGCTCCCATGTCTATCTCGCGATGGAGTACGTCGCCGGGTGCACGCTGCGCGATGTGCTGCGCGAGCGCGGCGCGCTGCAGCCGCGGGCCGCGCTGGACATCCTGGAGCCGGTGCTCGCCGCGCTCGGGGCGGCGCACCGCGCGGGGTTCGTCCACCGGGACATGAAGCCGGAGAACGTGCTGATCGGCGACGACGGCCGGGTGAAGGTCGCCGACTTCGGGCTGGTCCGGGCCGTGGACACCAACACCAACGCGTCCACCGGCACGCTGCTCGGCACCGTCTCCTATCTCGCGCCCGAGCAGATCGAGCACGGCACGGCCGACACCCGCGCCGATGTCTACGCCTGCGGCGTGATGCTCTACGAGATGCTGACCGGCGCCAAGCCGCATACCGGCACCGTCCCGGCGCAGGTCCTCTACCAGCGGCTGAACGAGGACGTGCCCGCGCCGTCCGCCCTCGCGCCGGGGGTCGCCGCGCAGCTGGACGGGCTGGTCGCCGCGGCCACCGCGCGCGAGCTCGGGCAGCGCCCCG
>NZ_JBSFMM010000286.1:0-12320 GCF_053599555.1 Streptomyces sp. NPDC000941 | reverse complement strand
GACGCCACTACACCTTCACGCTCGAGGCCGGGAAGAACTTCCACACCCACAAGGGTTCCTTCCCCCACGACGAGCTGATCGGTGCCCCTGAGCCGAGTCGAACAGCTCTCGCACCGGAACGCGTACCCCGTGCCGCTGTTCCAGCTCCGCCGTCATGCCCATCAGGGAGAGTGAGTCCGCGCCGAACTCGAAGAAGGAGTTGTCTGGCGTGACGTCCGCCACGGCCATGCCCAGTTTGTCAGCGGTCAGCGCCCGCACCTCCGCCAGGAGTTCACCCGGGACGACAGGTGCCTTCGAGGCGGAGGCCGGCGGGAGCGTTCGGGGAGCCGGAGCCGTGGCCGGGGCGGGAGCCGGAGCCGGGACGGTAGCCGGGGCCGCCACCGAGCGTCTTCGCAGCGGGTGCCCCGGCAGCGACACCCGGCCCCCGCCGCGGGTGAGCGCGCGCCAGTCCAGTTCGGCTCCCCTGCGGTAGAGCGAGCCGAGCGCGGTGAGCAGCCCGTGCAGCTGTACGGCCGTCCCGTCGCCGTCGCCCTGCCCGCCCGTCCAGCGGCTCGCGGGTGCGCAGTGCCGGCCGAGGCCGGCGAGGATGTTCCCGGCCCCGATCTCCACGAAGTCCTGACACCCCTGCCCGACGGCCTCGGCCATGGCCAGGTCGAAGCGGACCGGCTGCCGGCCCTGCAGACAGAGGTAGTCCGCGTCGACGGTCCAGCCCGCGCCGCGCACCGCTCCGTCGGCCGCGGTCACCAGCGGGGTGTGCAGCGGACGGTACGCCACGCCTTCGGCATGGACCCGGAACTCCCGCAGGGCCGGTTCCATCGCGGCCGAGTGGTAGGCCCGGTCGACGGGCAGCGCCCGTCGGCGCAGCCCCTCCTGGTCGAGGAGGCGCGCCACCTCGTCCAGGGCCTGCCGCGAACCTGAGATCACCTGAGCGCGCGGGCCGTTGACCGCGGCCACGTCGGCACCGGCGCTCTCGGCGATGCGCCGCGCGGTCCGGGCGTCGGCGCGGACCGCGAGCATGCCGCCCACCGGGCAGGCCCGGTGCATCAGGCGCCCGCGCCATGCGGTGAGCCGCAGCCCGTCCTCCAGCGTCAGCGCGCCCGCCGCGTACAGCGCCGCGTACTCTCCGACGCTGTGGCCCAGCAGCAGCGCGGGGCGGACGCCGGCGGCGCGCCACACCTCGCCGAGCGCCGCCTGGTGGGCGAACAGGGCGGCCTGGGCCGTCTCGGTGGGCCAGATCTCGCCGTCGGCCGACGGCTCCGCCAGTAGGAGCGGCAGCAGGGTTCCGCCGAACTCGCCGGCGTAGATCTCCTCGCAGCGGTCGAGTACGCGCCGGGCGGCGGGATACGCGGGGTAGAGTCCACTCGCCATACCGCGGCGTGCGCTGCCCTGCCCCGGGAAGGCAAACGCAACCGGCCCGACGGGGCCCTGCGGCGCCCGCCGCTCCTCCAGCGCGCGGGCGAGCTCTTCGGCCGTCCGGCCGACGGCCGCGGCCCGTGCCGCGCGGTGCGGCCTGCCGAGTGCCATGGTGGCCGCCACATCCGTGGCCGCGAGCTCGGGCTCCTGTCGCAAGCGGTCGCGGAGCCGACCGGTCAACTCGTCCAGGGCCTGCGTGTCGCGGGCCGACACCGGCACGAGTACGGGCAGCTCGGGCGCGGCCGTGGGGGTCGCGGGCGGTGCGGGAGGCTCCTCCAGCACGACATGGGCGTTGGTGCCGCCGACCCCGAGGGCGCTGACTCCGGCCCGGCGCGGCACACCGGGCGGTGGCGACCACGGCTTCAGCTCGGTGGCAAGCGTCAACGGACCGCCGTCCAGGCCGAGTTCGGGATTGGGGCGGGTCAGATGCGGCGTGGGCACCAAGGTGCGGTGCCGCAGCATGAGAACCGTCTTGATCAGCCCTGCCATGCCGGCGCAGCTGTCGAGGTGCCCGATGTTCGGCTTCACCGAGCCGACCGCGCAGAAGCCCGTGCGGTCGGTGCCCTCGCCGAGGGCCCGGGCGAGCGCCTCCATTTCCACCGGGTCGCCGAGCCGGGTGCCCGTCCCGTGTGCCTCCACGTACGAGACCGTGTCCACCGGGACGGCCGCCCTCCGCAACGCCTGGCGCACCACCTCGATCTGCCCCGCGACACCGGGGGCGCTGAAGCCGACCTTGTCCGCGCCGTCGTTGTTGACCGCGGAGCCCAGGATCACCGCGTGCACGGTGTCGCCGTCGGCCAGCGCGCGGTCGAGCCGCTTGAGCAGGACGGCCGCCACGCCGTTGCCGCCGACCGTGCCGTCGGCCTCCGCGTCGAAGGCGCGGCAGCGCCCGGTGGGCGACAGGATCGACCCGGGGTGGCTGCGGTAGCCGGTCTCCTGGGGGAAGTGCACGGCCGCGGCGCCCGCCAGCGCCAGATCGGCGTCCCCGTACAGCACCGCCTGGACCGCGAGGTGCACGGCGACCAGCGAGGTGGAACAGGCCGTCTGCACACCGATGGCGGGGCCGGTGAGCCCGAGCCGGTAGGCGACCCGGGCGGCGAGGAAGTCCGGCTGCCGGCCGATGGCCGTCTGCAGGCCGGTGGCGGGGTCCGCCACGTCGTGGGACGATCCGGTCGCCGACGGCCGCTGGTGGTCGTAGAGGTTCATGCCCGAACCCGCGAACACCCCGATCCGGGTGCCCGGTTCGGCCGCCGCGTAGCCGCCGTCCTCCAGCGCCTGGTGGCAGCACTCCAGGAACAGCCGGTGTGCGGGGTGTGTCAGCTCGGCTTCCTTGGGGGGCATTCCGAAGAAGTCCGCGTCGAACTCCGCCACCGCGTCGAGGACTCCGGCGACGGGCACCAGGTCGGGGGCGCTCAGCACCTCGGGGGGCAGGCCCGCCGCGGCAAGCTCTTCCACGCCGAAGGTCCGGACGCTGTCCACGCCGTCGCGGAGATTGGCCCAGAACTGCTCCGGCGTCTTCGCGCCCGGGAAGCGAAGGGACAACCCGACGACGGCGATGCGCCGATCGGTGGTGTCGGCGTGGCCGATCCCGGTGGGCGTGGGCTCGGCCCGGTTTCCGGTGGCGCCGGACAGATGTGCGGCGAGCGCGGCCGCGGTGGGGTGCTCGAAGAACGCGGTCTGGGCGATCGGTGTCCCGAGCCGCTCCTCCAGCCGGGCCCGCAGGCGCACCAGAAGCACGGAGGTCAGACCGAGTTCGTAGAACGGCAGGTCCGCGTCCACCGGTCGGCCCAGCACCGCGCCGGTCTCCTCCCGCACCGTCCGCGTGATCGCGTCGGGATCCCGCCCGGCGCGCGGGCCGGTGGCCGTGGCCGCGGCGAATCCGCCGCCCGTCAGCCGGTCCCGGAGCTCGGCGCGGCGCACCTTTCCCGCGGGCGTTCTGGGGAACTCGTCCCGCGGTACGGGCAGGACATGGGCCGCGGCGAGCCGCAGCCGAGCGAACAGCGCCGCCTTCACCTCGGCCGCGATCCGTACGTCCTCGGCGGCGCCGCGGCTCACGAAGAACACGGCGAGCTCCTCCGTGCCACGCTCCGGGTGCGGGATGCCACAGGCGGCCACCTCCCCCTGCCTGACCCCGGCGACGGCGGTGGCGGCCTCCTCGACCTCATGGCAGTAGACGTTGTGTCCGTTGAGGATGATCAGGTCCTTGCGCCGGCCGGTGATGACGACCTGGCCCGCGTCGAGGAAGGCGAGATCTCCGGTGTCCAGCCAGTCCCGCCCGGCGGGGTAGGCCGCCGCGTCCGCCTCCGGGTTCTTCACATAGCCGGGGGTGAGGCGAGCGGGCGTGTGCACCTGGAGGCGGCCGATGCCGCCCTCGGGCGCGAGTTCGCCGTGCTCGTCGACGATGCGCAGTGTGACGCCGTGCGCCGGTGCTCCGGCCGCGACGAACGTGACGCAGTCCTCCTCGGGTGTTGCCTCGTCGGCCCGTATCAGCTGCCCGCCCAGGCTGCTCTTGAGCAGGCGGTGCACGGTGCTGGGCCGGTCGAGGCGGCCGTAGGTCACGGCTGTGACCGTCTCGGCCATTCCCCACGCCGGGACGATGTGCCGCTCCTGGAGGCCGTACGCGGCTGTGGCGTCGAGGAAGCGGGTCAGTACCGGCAGCGCGATCCGCTCGCCCCCGCAGAGCAGGGACTTGACGCGGCTGAGGTCCCAGCTCCCCTCCGGCCGCTCGGCGAGCGCGTCCACGACGAGTTGATAGGCGAAGGTCGGCGCCCAGCCGTGCTGGGCGCGGTGTTCATCGAGGAGGTCGAGCCAGCGCCGCGGCTCGGCGAGGACCAGCTCGGTCGGCGCGTGGACGTTGGTGCATCCGGCGAAGACCGCGAGCATGTGGTACAGCAGGAACGCGCCACTGTGGTCGACCGGCAGCCAGTTCACCATCGTGTCGTCCCGGCCGACGTCCAGAGTCCGCCGGGCGCTGGCGGCGAAGTCCGCCAGACCGGCGTGCGTCAACCGTGCGGCCTTGGGCACTCCGGTGCTGCCGGAGGACAGCATCAGCAGCGCGGTGTCGGACGCGGCCGGCTCGATGAGGTCACCCGCGGGCGGGGCGTTCAGAGCGTCCCGCGCCACCACGGCGCGCATCCCCGGAGCGGACTGTGCGAGGTCCGCCGCGCCGGCCGGGTCGGTGAGCACCAGCGGCCGGTCCAACAACTCCCAGGTCTGCAGCAGGCGTTGGAGTGCGGGCGAGGCCGGGGCGGGGTGCTCGGCAATGATGGCGGGGCGGGCGGCGCCGAGCACACAGGCCCAGAAGGCCGGGAAGAACTCGGCCAGCGGCAGGCCGCACAGCACCACGGCGTCGCCGGGGCGCAGCCCGCGCTCGCGCAGTCCGGTGAGCACTCGCCGGGCCCGCAGCAGCAGTTCGGGGTACGGAAGAGCGCTGGTCGAACCGTCCGCGGCGACGGTGACGACGGCCCCGCCGGGCGCGGAGTCCGCGGCCGTCAGCAGCGCCTGCACGGCGTCGCGCGGATCGTCCTCGCCGCGGTCCGGCTCAGGCCCCCGGCAGATGGCTTGCCCCCGTACGCGGTCCATGCGTTTCCTCTCCCTCGTCATTCCCGTTGTCCGGTTGTCGACGGCCGCGCCGGGCCGGGCCGCGGCGGCCGGCGGTGCACATCAGCAGGACCAGTGCGCCGCACACCGCCATGCCGTGGAAGACGCCCACGACGGCCGGGGCCGGCAGCGTCTCGAGGGCCGCCGCGGCGGCCACCGTCCCCAGCGCGAACCCCGACTGCTCCGCCGTGGCCGACAGCCCGAACAGCCGGCCGCGCTGTCGGTCGGGGGCCGCCTGGAGGCGGGAGGTGAAGACGATCTCGGTCCAGCCATCCGCGAACCCCGCCGACACGGCCGCCCCCATCAGGGCGAAGGCGGGCAGTCCGAGGAACGCCGCCACAAACGACAGCGACATCGCGCAGGTGCCGAGCGCGAACGCACGCTCGTCCCAGGCCGCCTCGCCCTGTCTGCGCTTGAGCACCAGATGGGCGAGAACGGTGCCCACCGCCCACGCGGCCCAGAACCGGGACATGAACAGCGCGGGTTCGTCCGGGGCCGCGGAGTGTGCGACCACCGGCAGGGCGACGTTGTGCGAGGAGGACGCCAGCGCGTCGATGCCCCTGAGAAGGATCATGCCAAGGACAAGTGAGCGCACACCTGCCGCTCCGCGCCACAGGCGCAGGCCGCGGCCCGCGCGGACCGGAGGTTCGGTGCCCCCGCGGGAGGCCGTGTCCGCCGGTACGTCCTTCCCTTCGTCCCCCTCGTCCCCCTCGTCCCCCTCGTCCCCCTCGTCCCCCTCGTCCCCCTCATCGTCCGTACGCGGCCGAAGCACCAGCAAAGCCGCGGCGGAGCAGAGGAAACTCACGGCATTGACGGCGAACGCGGCGGAGTAGCCACCGAAGGCGATGACCGGCGCGGCCGAGGCGAAGCCCAGCACCGTGGCCAGCGACCTCGCGGTGACCAGCAGGCCGTTGGCGCGGGCGCGGGCCTCCTGGCCGACCATGACCGGAACCGCACTGCGCAGGGCCACGGTGAAGAAGGTGTTCCCCGCACCGAGGACCACGACCGCGACGGCGAGCAGCCACAGCGGGGTGGTCGGAGCGGTGAGCACCAGCACGGTCATGGCGGCGCCCTGGGCGACATCCGTCCAGATCATGACCGTCCGGCGGGTGACTCTCCCCGAGAGCGCCCCGGCGGCGAGCCCCGCCAGAAAGCCGGAGAACAGCCGTAACGCCATCATCGCGCCGACACCGAGCGCGCTGCCGGTCACCTCGTAGCTGAACAGACTCAAGCCGATCAGGTTCAGGTAGTTGCCATAGGCGGACACCGCATACGCGGACACGAGAATGCGGAAGCGTCGGTCCGTACTCGCCATTGGGCTCCCCCTGTGGCACTCCGGCATCGAGACGGGCGAGTTCAGGCAGCTGCCGGCTCACGCTCGGGGGTGCGGGCGATGGCCAGCCATACGCAGACGATCAGCGGAAGGACCAGCGCCGCGAGGTTCGTCCCTGTCCATCCCAACTGGGAGAACACCAGGTTGGCCGAGAACGAGGCCATGGCGCCCACGCATGCGGTGCTGCCCTCGATGGTGGCCTGGACCCGCCCGCCCTTGCCCTGGGGGTAGCAACGGACCGCGTAGGCGCTGCCGGAGACGTACGCCAGATTCCAGCCCACGCCCACGAGCCCCAACGACACCATGAACGCGGACATCCCCGTGCCGAGCGAACCGATCCCGGCCCCTGTGACCAGCAGAGACGCCCCGAGCATTCCGGTCCAGCGAGGGCCCCACGCGGTGGTCAGCCGGCCGCTGAACAAGGCCGGGGCGAACATCCCCACCATGTGCCACTGGATGACCATCGCCCCCTGGGACAAGGAGTGCCCGGCGTGTTTGCTGCCGATCGGGCCGACGGCCATCAGCATGGTCATCACGCCCGTGGATACCGCCAGCAAGCTGAAGGCCCTGCGGAAGTCACTGGTGTGCACGACATCGCGTACGCGCGTGGCCTGGGCCGTTTCCTCCTCCGTAGCGGAATCCGGATCGGAATCCGCATCGGAATCCGCTTCCGTCGGACGAGGCGACGCCGGTCGTACGGCGAGGATGACAGGCACGACGGCGAACGCCAGGCAGGACACCAACAGGTAGGAGCCGGCGAACTCGGCGCCCACGAGGCCACTGCTCTGTGTCGCGGCCCAAGGACCGACGATCGCCGCTGCCACGCCACCACAGAGGACCGTGCTCAGCGCCCTGGTCCGGGACGCCTTGGGCACCAGGTCTGCCGCGAGGAACCGGAAGTAGCCGCCCGTCGACCGGTACACCCCGACCATGCCCGTACCCGCGCACAAGGTGAAGAAGGAATCCGTCTGGACGGCGAGCGTGGAGACCAGACCACCGGTCACCGCGATGCAGGCGCCCACGGCCAGGACCAATCGGTGTCCGTATCGTGCGGAAAGCATTCCGGTCGCGTATGAGGCGATGGTTCCGGTGACCGTCATCACGGTGAGTGGCAGCGTCGCCAGGGCGCCGGTCGGTGCCATCTCGAGACCGACGACGGCCGTCAGGGTCAGGTCGACGCTGACGCCCGCGTAATAAAGGAATTGGCAGATTGTGAGAAGGTAGACCGGTCTTCCCAGCCGGCCCGTCTTGCTGGTGGCTGGACGGGCCGCTTCTGCCACGGACTTCCCTGCACTCGTCTCGCTGTCCACTGATTCAGTTCTCTCCGTCACACGGCCGCATACGGGATACGGCCGCCATCGCGGGCACTTCTGGCGTGGGGGACCGCTGTAAAGAAAGAAATGGTCACGCCCTGTCCGGCGAGAGGACCACGATGGCCATGTGACGGCCTGTCAGATTTAAGTTCGCGGCCAGGGAGTTCAGTACATCCGCATAGATTCCGCCGTTTAGCGCATCAGGTGCCGCCGTGCCCTGTTCGGGTAGGTATGCGAGTACGACATCCGGCGCTTCCTCACGAGTACCACTTCCCGGGGAATTTCGCTGCCGAGAGTTGGCGGCGGTCGACCTGAATCGATTGCCACGGGCCGAAACCAGAAGCGACTCAAATCTTTCACGGTCGTCTTCGGGCAGATCCAGGGCCTTTACCAGAAGGCGCAGGGTTTCCTTTCGCGGTCTGGCCACTTTCCCGCGTTCAAGGTCGCGGATGGCGCGCACGCTGAGCGTTGAGAAGTCCGCCAGCTCCTGCTGTGTCATTCCGCACGATATTCGGTACTCGCGAAGAATCTCTCCGAATTGGGAAGATTTCTCGGATATGCTCACGACATCCCCTTCCATGGACATTGCCCCGCGTCAGGGGGCTAGTGCATTGGATTTAGACAGGCCGATCCCCGGCTTCTGCTCCGTGACAGGGCATCAGCGAGGGCGGGGGCATGTGTGAGGTGGAGAAAAAGTCAACATACGCCAAAAAATTTCAGCGTGGCGGCGCTTCCGGGGCGCGTGAAACATAACGCGCCCGGCTAATCCTGCCGTGGGGTGTGGTTTTGTGGCCACCCGTCCCAATGTGCTGTCCCCCGTTCAGATGCGAACGCTCCCCGCGGGCCGCTCCCAGTCGCTCTCAGTTGCTCTGTATTGAGCCACCGACGGTCACACTCTGGTCATGGATCAGTATTATTGAGCGTCGTTCCGAAAGCTAAAGTGCCGCCCGCGGGGGTGTCAAGGGCTTTGGCAATAAGTGCCCACGCTGGTCAGATCTGTGCGGGGGCAAGCTCCCGCAGCGTGGGTGTTTTCATCTGTTGCGCACTCAACGACCGCCGCATCACGGCGAACTCGACGACGTGTTCGGCCACCAGCTCAAGGCGTTCGGCCACCTGTGGGTCCTGCACCCGGCCATCGACGTCGAACGAAGTGGTCTCCGTATTGATCGTGACCCCGAGCGGAGTGGGCCAGCCACGCAGCGCGTGAACGGTTGTCCGTAGCGCGGAGACCGCCGACGCCGACGCCTGCCAACCTCCGGCGACCGATATACAGCCCACGGCTCGCTCCGAGAAGTACGGCCGCCGGTCCGAGCGCAGTTCCTCCATGTAGTCGAGTGCGTTCTTCACCATTCCCGAGATCGAGCCATGGTAGGCGGGCGTGGCGATAATCAGGCCGTCCGCCGCCGAGACGGTTTCGATGAGTGCTTTCGCCCGTTCGGACCGTTCTGCCGCCGTGTATTCGTACAACGGCATCACCAGGTCGGGCCCGCTGATCAGCTTCACTCGCGCGCCTCGGCGGACAGCCGCGGCGAGGGCGATGCGCAGGGCCTTCTCCGCAGTCGAGCCCGCTCTGTTGGACCCGCCGATTCCCACTACCTGAACCGCTTCCGGCACGTTGCCCTCCCTCTCGTCCTGCGCCACAAGTCCTCTGACATCCGCCGCCCCGCGGTTTGTTCAGGTCGATACCGTTACTCGAAGCCGCGCCGTCAGTACCGGACCGATGACCGCGAGCGCCTCGGGCCCGGTCATGGCTCCGTGTGCGACGGGTACGTCGGTCACGTCGATGGCCCCGGCTACGTAGGGGCGCCACGCATCCGGAGTCGGCCATCCGTCCCCTCTGTCCAGCGCGGCGGAGAAGAAGAGCAGATCACCACCGAAGACGCGGCCACTGATCGCCCCGGACAGGGCGACATGGGTGGCGAACACCCGCGGGAGCAGTGCGAGCGCCCGTGCCGGGAGAAGCGAAAGCGGGCTGCCCGGCTCCGCCGCGAGACTGAGAAACCGTTCCTCGTCGATGTCGATGTCGATGTCGATGTCGGGCGAACGGTCATCAACTGCGGCCTGCTCAGTGCCCTCGCCCGCGGCGTCTCTCGACGCCGGCAGCATGCCCACCGAGTCCAGAAGAGCGCCGAGACCGGATGTCTGCTCCGTCAGCTCCTCCGGTGTGACCGGATAGCCGTCGAGCACGGCGACAAGCCCGACCTCATCGCCGCCCGACTGCAGCCGGGCGGCGATCTCCTGCGCCACACCGCCGCCGAAGGACCAGCCGACGAGGTGGTACGGACCGGTGGACCGCACCTTCCTCATCTGCCGGATGTATGTCTCCGCGATCTCCACGAGGTTGGTGGGGCGCTCGGCCGGGTCGGAGAGCATGGGCGACTGGAGGACATAGAGCGGAGTGTCGGCGTCCAGATACCTCAGCAGACCCGAATAGACCCAGCCGATGCCGACCGCCGGGTGGATGCAGAACACCGGAGGTTTATGACCGTCGGCGCGCAGTGGCAACATCACCGCCAGCGGATCAGCCGCCTCGATGGCGCCCGCACCGACCGTGTCGGAGTCGATGAGGGCGGCCAGTCCGGCGATTGTGGGCGTGTTGAACAGCGCACGGATGCCGAGTTCCACGGCTCGTCCGCTCCGGACGCGGCTGATCAGCCGGGCCGCGAGGAGGGAGTGGCCGCCGAGATCGAAGAAGCTCTCCTCCGCCCTGATCCGACCCGCATCGACCCCCAGCACCTCGGCGAACACTTCCGCCAGCCATGCTTCCGTTGGTGTGGCAGCCGCACGACTCGATCCGGCCACCGCATAGTCGGGTGCCGGAAGTGCCCGTCGGTCCAGTTTGCCGTTCGGTGTGAGTGGCAGCTGTTCGAGGACCACGACCACGGAAGGCACCATGAAATCCGGCAGCCGCGTGGCCAGCGTGGCCCGCACACTCTTCGCGTCGACTGCCGTGCCTGCTGCCGGCACCACATAGCCCACCAGCCGCTGATCCCTGGGTCGGTCCTCCCGCGCCACCACCGCGGCCTGGGCCACTTCGGCGCAGGCCACCATCGCGGCCTCGACCTCACCGGGTTCGATACGGAAGCCCCGCACCTTCACCTGATCGTCGGCGCGGCCCATGTACTCCAGCACCCCGTCGGCCGACCACCGGGCCAGATCGCCCGTCCGGTACATCCGCGCGCCCGCGGGCCCCCATGGACACGCCACAAAGCGTTCGGCGGACAGCCCGGCCCGCCGCAGATACCCCCGAGCCAGCTGAGCACCGGCGATATACAGCTCGCCCACGACACCCGGCAGCGCCGGTCGCAACCCCGCATCCAGCACGAACATCCGCGTATTCGCCACCGGACGACCGATCGGCACCGTCGCCCCATCGGTGTGGAGCGGTGTGGACCGCCAACGCGTCACGTCCACCGATGCTTCCGTCGGCCCGTAGAGGTTGTGGAGCTCGACACCCAGGGTTGAGTGGAACCTCCTGGCCAGGTCGCCCGACAGAGCCTCACCGCTGCAGAAGACCCGCCGCAGCCCCGTACAGCCTCGCGCCGCGTCGTGCTGAAGAAAGACCTCGAGCATCGACGGTACGAAGTGGAGCGTGGTGACCGCCTCCCGCTGGATCAGCGACGCCAGGTAGCCCGGGTCTTTGTGCCCCTCCGGCTTGGCCAGGACGAGCGTGGCTCCCACGGCCAGCGGCCAGAAGAACTCCCACACCGAGACATCGAAGCTCGACGTCGTCTTCTGCAGGACTCGGTCGTCGGAGTCCAGACCGTACTCGTCATGCATCCACACCAGCCGGTTGACGATGCCTGCATGCGGTACGACCACGCCTTTGGGGCGCCCGGTCGAACCCGAGGTGTAGATGACATACGCGGGGCTCCGCGGGTCGATCTCCCCCGGCGAGGGCAGTCGTACAGCGGCCGGAACCTGCTGCGTACTCAGCGAGTCATACGTTCCCTCATCGATGACCAGCACTGGCTGGGCGTCTTCGAGGAGGTAGTCGACGCGGTCCTGCGGATAGGACGGGTCGATCGGCACATACGCCGCCCCCGCCTTGTGAATCGCGTACAGCGCGACAACCAGTTCGACGGAGCGGGGCAGCTGGACCGCGACGATCCGTTCCGGGCCGACCCCCCGGAGGATGAGACAGCGGGCGAGTTGGTCGGCTCGTTCGTCGAGTTGGCGGTAGGTGAGTGTGTGGTTGTCGCTGATGAGTGCGGTGTGTTCGGGGGTGCGGGCGGCCTGTTCCTCGAACAGCGCGGACAGGGTGGTGGGCGGATACGTGCGGGTCGTGTTGTTCCATGCCGCCAGCTGGGCTTGTTGCGCTGCGGGGTCGGCCAGTGGAAGGTCACTCAGGCGGAGCTCGGGTCGGGCGCTGGCGGTGTTCAGTAGTCGGCTGAAGGCCTGTGCCAGGCGGTCTGCGGTGGCTTGGTCGTAGAGGTCTGTTGCGTATTCGAGTACTCCGTGGATGCCGGTTGGGTGGCCCTGTGGGTCGAAGGTTTCTTCCAGCTCGGCGAAGAGGTCGAATTTCGCGTTACGTGCGGTGACGGGTTCTGGTGCTGTGCGTACGGGGCCCAGCTCCAGCATGGGGCGTGCGTTGTTCTGGAGGACCAGCATGACCTGGAACAGCGGGTGTCGGCCCGCGGTCCGTGTCGGGTTGAGTTCTT
>NZ_JBSFMM010000285.1:0-12386 GCF_053599555.1 Streptomyces sp. NPDC000941 | reverse complement strand
GCCGGCGGCGCCAGGACCGGGCCACCGTGGACGGCTGGCGCTACCGGGTCGCCTGGCGCCCGCTGCGCGGCGTCCCCACCGCGTCGCTGTCCGGCACCTGGCTGGTCGTCACCGCCGGTGGCATCGCGGACGGCGAGGTGACCGCGGCTCTCGCGGGACACGGCGCGGACGTACGCCGACTCGCGCTGGACGAATCTGCCGCCGACCGCGCCGTGCTGGCGGCGCGCCTCAGCGACGCCACGTCATCCTCTGAGGACGGCTCCCTGGGCCTCGCCGGGGTCGTCTCCCTGGTCGCCGCCGCCGAGGAACCGCACAGCGACCACCCCGCGCTGGCCACCGGGCTCGCGCTGACCGTGGCCTTGGTCCAGGCCCTCGGTGACGCTCGTATCGAGGCGCCGCTGTGGTGCCTGACCCGGGGCGCGGTGTCCACCGGACGCTCCGACCGCGTGGTGAGCCCCGTCCAGGCGCAAGTGCACGGCGTAGGCTGGACGGCCGCGCTCGAACACCCCGACCGCTGGGGCGGTCTGGTCGACCTGCCCGAGACCTTCGACCAGCGCGCCGCCCAGCGGCTGGCGGCGGTGCTGGCGGGGGCCACCGGCGAGGACCAACTCGCGATCCGTGCCTCTGGTGTGCTCGCCCGGCGTGTCGTACGCGCGTCCGCGGGCGACACCGAACCGGACCGGCCCTGGACCCCGCGCGGGACCACGCTGATCACCGGCGGCACCGGGACACTGGCGCCGCACCTGGCCCGCTGGCTCGCCGGGCAGGGTGCCGAGCACATCGTGCTGACCAGCAGGCGGGGCATGGCCGCGCCCGGTGCGCCCGCGCTCGTGGCCGAACTGGCCGAGCTGGGCGTCGAGACCGAGGCCGTGGCGTGTGATGTCACGGACCGCGCGGCGCTCGCCGCCCTGCTGTCGCGGCTCAAGGAAGACGGCCGTACGGTCCGTACCGCCGTGCACACGGCCGCGAGCATCGCGCTGCACAGCCTGGACGAGACCACCATGGCCGAGTTCGCCGAGGTCATCAATGCCAAGGTGGCCGGCGCCCGGCACCTGGACGAACTGCTCGACGGCGATGAACTCGACGCTCTCGTCCTCTACTCGTCCACGGCCGGGACCTGGGGCAGCGGCCGCCACGCGGCCTATGTGGCGGGCAACGCCTTCCTCGGCGCGCTCGCCGACCACCGCCGCGCCCGCGGACTGCCCGCCACCTCGCTGGCCTGGGGCATCTGGTCCGATGACACCCGGCTGGGCCGGGTCGACCCGGAGCAGATCCGCCGCAGTGGCCTGGTCTTCATGGACCCCGAACCGGCCCTGGCCGGGCTGCGGCAGGCCCTGGACGACGACGAGACCGCGCTGGTCGTCGCCGATGTCGACTGGGAGCGCTACTACCCGGTCTTCACCTCGGTGCGGCCGACGCGCCTGTTCGACGAGGTGCCCGAGGCACAGCGGCGGGCGGAGGCCGCCGAGCCGTCCGGTGGCGCCCAGGGTGAGTTCGCGGCCAGGCTGCTGTCCCTGCCCGGCGCCGAGCGGGACCGGCTGCTGCTGGAGCTGGTCCGTACCGAGGCGGCGGCGGTCCTGGGACATGGCTCGCCGGAGGCGCTTACGGAGGAACGGGCCTTCCGCGACATCGGGTTCGACTCGCTGACCGCGGTGGATCTGCGCAACCGGCTCGCCGCCGCCACCGGTCTGACACTGCCGACCACCCTGGTCTTCGACCACCCGAGCCCGGCCGCCCTCGCCACATATCTGCGGGTGCTGATCGCTGCCGACCGGGACGCCCCGGCCGGGTCCGGCCCCGCGCCCGCCGCCGCGGTCGCCGACGACGAGCCCATCGCCATCATCGGCATGAGCTGCCGTTACCCGGGAGGCGTGGCCTCCCCCGAGGAGCTGTGGGATCTCGTCGCCGGCGGAGGAGACGGCATCACCGGCTTCCCGGCGGACCGCGGCTGGGATGCCGATGCCCTCTACGATCCGGACCCGGACCGCAAGGGCAGGACGTACTCCACCCAGGGCGGTTTCCTGCACGACGTGGCCGACTTCGACGCCGCGTTCTTCGGGATCTCGCCGCGCGAGGCCGTGGCGATGGACCCGCAGCAGCGGCTGCTGCTGGAGACCTCGTGGGAGGCGTTCGAACGTGCCGGTGTCGACCCGGCCACGCTGCGCGGCAGCAACACCGGGACGTTCATCGGCGCCAGTTACCAGGACTACACCACGGGTGTGCGGGGGGCCGCCGAGGGCTCCGAGGGCCATATGATCACTGGCACTCTGTCCAGTGTGCTGTCGGGCCGGGTGTCCTATGTGTTCGGGCTCGAGGGCCCCGCGGTCACCCTCGACACGGCGTGCTCGTCCTCGCTGGTGGCGCTGCATCTGGCCTGTCAGTCGCTGCGTGACGGGGAGAGCTCCCTCGCCCTGGCGGGCGGTGTCAGCGTGATGGCCACCCCCAGCGCGTTCGTGGGCTTCAGCAGGCAGCGGGCGATGGCCGCCGACGGCCGGTGCAAGGCGTACTCCGACGCGGCCGACGGCATGAGCCTGGCCGAGGGCGTCGGGCTCGTCCTGATCGAGCGGCTGTCCGACGCGCTGCGCAACGGCCACCCGGTCCTCGCGTTGGTCCGCGGCTCCGCGATCAACCAGGACGGCGCGTCGAACGGGCTGACCGCCCCCAACGGCCCGGCGCAGCAGCGGGTGATCCGGCAGGCCCTGGCCAACGCCCGGCTGACCGCCGGGGAGGTCGACGCGATCGAGGGCCACGGCACGGGCACCGCGCTCGGCGACCCGATCGAGGCCCAGGCGCTGCTGGCCACCTACGGGCAGGACCGTGAACGCCCGCTGCTGCTCGGCTCGATCAAGTCCAACATCGGCCACACTCAGATGGCCTCCGGCATGGCCGGTGTGATCAAGATGGTCATGGCCATGCGCCAGGGACTGCTGCCGCCCACCCTCCATGTCGATCAGCCCTCCTCCCACGTGGACTGGTCGGCCGGCGCCATCGAGCTGCTGACCGAACCGGCCGAATGGCCCGCCACCGGGCGCCCCCGGCGGGCGGCCGTCTCCTCCTTCGGCCTCAGCGGCACCAACGCCCACACCGTGCTCGAACAGGCACCCGGGGCGGCGGAGCCCGCAGAGTCCACCGACGATGGCGCCCTCCCCGCACCGGTCTTCGTCCCCCTCTCCGCCCGCGGCGACGAGGCCCTGCGCGCCCAGGCGGCCCGGCTGCTGTCGCTGCTGGAGACACGACCCGAACTGCCCCTGAAGGATGTGGCTTTCTCCCTGGCCACCACACGCTCCGCGCTGCAGCGGCGCGCCACGGTCGTGGCGGCGGACCGGGCGGAGCTGCTGAGCGGCCTCACCGCGCTGCGCGACGGAGCCCCGCACGCCGCCCTCGTCCAGGGAGGCGTGGCCGGTGGCCGGACCGCGTTCCTCTTCTCGGGCCAGGGCAGCCAGCGGGCCGGGATGGGCCGGGAGCTGTACGAGGCGTTCCCGGTGTTCGCCGAGGCCCTGGACGAAATGTGCGCGCATCTGGACGGCCACCTCGAACGGCCGCTGCGCGAGGTGCTGTTCGCCGAGGCGGGTTTGACGGAAGCGGAGCTTGTGGACCGTACGGGCTGGACACAGCCCGCCCTGTTCGCCGTCGAGGTGGCGCTGTACCGCCTCGTCGAATCCTGGGGGATCACGGCCGACTATCTGGCGGGTCATTCGATCGGCGAGATCGCCGCCGCGCATGTGGCGGGGGTGCTGTCGCAGGCCGACGCGTGCGCACTGGTGGCGGCCCGGGCCCGGCTGATGCAGGAGCTGCCCCCGGGCGGGTGCATGGTGGCGATCGAGGCGGCGGAGGACGAGGTCGTCCCCCAGCTGGGCGAGGGAGTGTCGATCGCGGCGGTGAACGGGCCGCGTTCGGTGGTGGTGGCCGGTGAGGAGTCCGCGGTCGAGCAGATCGCCGCGCGGTTCGCTGAGGAGGGCCGTAAGACCCGGCGGCTGACCGTCAGCCACGCCTTCCACTCACCGCTGATGGAGCCGATGCTGGCCGAGTTCCGGCAGGTCGCGGAGGGACTTTCGTACGAGGCCCCGCGTATCGCCCTGGTCTCGAACCTGACCGGAGGGCCGGCCTCGGCCGAGGAGGTGTGCTCGCCGGAGTACTGGGTGGAGCATGTGCGCCGCACCGTGCGGTTCGCCGACGGGGTGGAGTGGCTGGCCGGGCAGGGCGTCACCGCCTTCCTGGAGCTGGGCCCCGACGGGGTGCTGAGCGCGATGGCCCAGGAGAGTCTGGCGGACCGGCCGCGGACGGCGCTGCTCCCGGTGCTGCGCAAGGGCCGTGCCGAGGTGTCCGCGCTCGTCTCCGCGTTGGCGCGGCTGCACACCCACGGCGTCGGCGTGGACTGGACCGCCTTCTTCGCCGGAACCGGGGCGCACCGCGTCGACCTGCCCACCTACGCGTTCCAGCGCCGCCGCTTCTGGCCCGAGACCGTCGCCGGGGTGGACGGCGACGGTGTGCCGGCCGCGGCGCGGGCCGAGGACACCGAGTTCTGGTCGGCCGTGGAACGGGCCGACCTGGAAACCCTGTCCTCTGCGCTCGATCTGGACGACGGTGTGCTGACGGCGATGGTGCCCGCGCTGTCGACCTGGCGCAAACAGCGCCGCGACCGGTCCGCCACCGACAGCTGGCGCTACCGCGTCACCTGGAAACCCGTCACCGGCAACGCGCCCGGCGCCCCCGCGCTCTCGGGGCGCTGGCTGGTCGTGGCGCCGCCCGGCGCGGCCGAGGACGCATGGGCGCGCGCGGTCCTCGACGGGCTCGGCGTGCCGACCGTACTGGTCGAGTCCGCGGCCGAGGACCGGGCCACGCTGGCCGAGCTGCTGGGGCGAACGGACACCGAGGGCACGGGGTTCTCCGGCGTCCTGGCGCTGCCCGCGCACCACACGTCCGGCGACGAGGGCGATCCGGCCACCGCCGCGGCACGGGCCGCCACCGTGGTCCAGGCCCTGGGCGACGCGGGCATCGAGGCCCCGCTGTGGTGCCTCACCCGGGGCGCCGTGTCGATCGGCCGCTCCGAGCCGCTCCTCGATCCGGCGCAGGCCGCGGTGTGGGGACTTGGCCGGGTGGCCGCCCTCGAACACCCGGAGCGCTGGGGCGGCCTTGTCGATCTGCCCGCGGATCCCGAGCCGAAGGCCGTACGCCGACTCGCCGGGGTGCTGGAGCGGACCGGCGGCGAGGACCAGGTGGCGGTGCGCGCCTCCGGCGCCTACGTACGGCGGCTGACCCGCATCCCGGCCGAACCGGCCGTGGAATCAGGGGAGTTCACCCCGACCGGCACCGTACTGATCACCGGCGGCACCGGTGCGCTCGGCGGGCACCTCGCCCGCTGGCTGGCCGCCGAGGGCGCCGCGCATCTGGTGCTCCTCAGCCGTCGGGGGCCGAGCGCGCCGGGCGCGGACGACCTTGTCCGGGAGCTGACCGAGCTCGGCGCCCGGGTCACCGTCGAGGCCTGCGACGTCGCGGACCGGGACGCCCTGGCCGCAGTGCTGGATCGGATCCCCGCCGACACCCCGCTGACGGCCGTGATCCACACCGCCGGCGTCCTGGACGACGGGGTGGTCGACGCACTCACTCCGGACCGGTTCGCCTCCGTGATGGGGTCGAAGGCGCAGGCAGCCCGCCACCTCGACGAGCTGACCGAGGACCACGACCTCGCCGCGTTCGTTCTGTTCTCCTCGGTCGCGGGCACCATTGGTGCCCCGGGGCAGGGCAACTACGCCGCGGCCAACGCCTATCTGGACGCCCTGGTCCAGCGCCGCCGGGACCGCGGTCTGACCGCCACATCCCTCGCCTGGGGACCGTGGGCCGAGGCCGGGATGGTGGCCGACGGTGCGGCGCTGGAGGGCCGTGTACGCCGGGGCGGCTACACGCCGATGCCCCCGCGGCTGGCCGTCGCCGCGCTCCGACAGGCCCTCGAACGCGACGAGCGGGTGCTGACCGTCGCCGACATCGACTGGGACCGCTTCCTCGACGCGTTCGCCACGGCACGGCCCGCGCCCCTGGTGGCGGACCTGCCCGAGGTACGGCGCGCCCGGGAGGCGACGGACACCGGTCGCGGCGGCGCGCCGTCGGACGGGCAGGGGCTGCACGGCCGGCTGACCGGCCTGCCCGAGGCCGAGCGCGGCGCGTACGTACTGGACCTGCTGCGCGGCAGGGTGGCCGCCGTACTCGGACATGGCGACACCACGGCCATCGCCCCCGACCAGGCCTTCCGGGATCTGGGCTTCGACTCGCTCACCACGGTCGAGCTGCGCAACGCGCTGTCGGCGGAGACCGGGCTGACCCTGCCGTCCTCCCTGGTCTACGACTACCCCACGCCGTACGCGCTGGCGGACTTCCTGCTCGCCGAAGTGCTCGGCGCGGCGGCGGACACCGCCCTGGCCCCGGCGGCTGCGGCAGCGCCCTCCGCGGCCGACGACCCGATCGCCATCGTCGGCGTCAGCTGCCGGTTCCCCGGCGGCGTGGCGTCGCCCGAGGACCTGTGGCGGCTGCTCGCCGACGGCGGCGACGGCATCACACCGTTCCCCACCGACCGGGGATGGGACCTCGACGCGCTCGCGGGCGGCGCCTCCGCCACGCGGGAGGGCGGCTTCCTGTCCGGCGTGGGCGACTTCGACGCCGCGTTCTTCGGGATCTCCCCGCGCGAGGCCCTGGCCATGGACCCCCAGCAGCGGCTGCTGCTGGAAACCTCCTGGGAGGCGCTGGAGCGGGCCGGGATCGACCCCGCCACCCTCCGGGGCAGCGACACGGGCGTGTTCGTGGGCACCAACGGGCAGGACTACGCGGGTGTGCTGCGCAAGGCCACCGCCGATGTGCGAGGCCACGTGGCCACCGGCAACACGGCCAGCGTCATGTCCGGCCGGCTGTCGTACACCCTGGGGCTCGAAGGTCCGGCGGTCACGGTCGACACCGCCTGCTCGTCCTCGCTGGTGTCGCTGCACTGGGCGGCCCAGGCGCTGCGGCGCGGCGAGTGCTCGCTCGTCCTGGCCGGTGGCGTGTCGGTGATGTCGAGCCCGGACTCGTTCACCGAGTTCAGCGTGCAGGGCGGACTGGCCCCGGACGGCCGGTGCAAGGCGTTCGCCGACGCCGCCGACGGCACCGCCTGGTCCGAGGGCGTCGGGGTGCTGGTCCTGGAGCGGCTGTCGGACGCCGTACGCAACGGACACGAGGTCTGGGGCGTGGTGCGCGGCACCGCGGTCAACCAGGACGGCGCGTCCAACGGGCTGACGGCGCCCAACGGTCCCGCGCAGCAGCGGGTGATCCGGCAGGCCCTCTCCGATGCGCGGCTGACGCCGGCCGATGTCGACGCGGTCGAGGCGCACGGCACCGGCACCACTCTGGGCGACCCCATCGAGGCGCACGCCCTGCTCGCCACCTACGGCCGGGAGCGCCCGGAACCGCTGCTGCTGGGCACCGTGAAGTCCAACATCGGCCACACCCAGGCCGCGGCCGGGGTGGCGGGTGTCATCAAGATGGTCATGGCGATGCGACACGGTGTGCTGCCCAGGACCCTGCATGTGGACACGCCGTCCTCGCATGTGGACTGGGCATTGGGCGCGGTGTCGCTGGTGCGCGAGGCCACGCCGTGGCCGCGGACGGGCCGGCCGTGGCGGGCCGGCGTGTCGGCCTTCGGCGTCAGCGGCACCAACGCCCATGTGATCGTCGAACAGGCGCCGACCGCCGAACCCTCCAGGCCACACGAGCCCGGTGAGATCCCGGCCGTGGTGCCATGGGTGGTCTCGGGCCGCGGCCCCGAGGGCTTGAGCGCGCAGCTCGACGGGCTCACCTCTTTCATCGATGGTTTCGCTGAAAGGAGCGATCCGCGGCCGTCCCCCGTGGCCGTGGGGTACACCCTGGCCACCGGCCGCCCGGCGTTCGACCACCGCGCGGTGCTGCTGGCCACCGGCGACGGGGTCACGGAGGCGGCCCGCGGGGTGATCCGCGCCCCCGGCGGCAGGACGGCGTTCCTCTTCTCGGGCCAGGGCAGCCAGCGGCCCGGTATGGGACGAGCACTCTACGACCGCTACCCGGCCTTCGCCGAGGCGCTGGACGACGTACTGGCCCATCTGGACGTGGAGCTCGACCGCCCGCTGCGGGAGGTGTTCTTCGCCGACGCAGGGACGGCCGAGGCCGAGCTGCTGGACCGTACGGGATACACCCAGCCGGCCCTGTTCGCCGTCGAAGTGGCCCTGTTCCGGCTGCTGGAGTCGTGGGGCGTACGGCCGGACCTGCTGGCCGGACACTCCATCGGGGAACTGGCGGCGGCCCATGTCGCCGGGGTGTTCTCGCTCGCCGACGCGTGCCGGCTGGTGGCGGCGCGGGCACGGCTGATGGAGGCGCTGCCGACCGGTGGCGCGATGGTGTCGCTGGACGCCGCCGAGGACGAGGTCGCCCCGCTGCTGGCCGGACACGGCGAGCTGGTGTCCATCGCGGCGGTCAACGGCCCCGCCGCGACGGTGATCGCCGGTGACGAGGAGGCGGTGGCGCGGATCGCCGCGCGGCTGGCGTCCCGCGGGCGCAGGACCAGGCGGCTGCGGGTCTCGCACGCCTTCCACTCGCCGCTGATGGAGCCGATGCTCGACCCGTTCGCCACGGTGGCCGGACACCTGGCGTACCAGGAGCCGCGGATCCCCGTCGTCTCGACCCTGACCGGCCGTCTCGCCACGGCCGAGGAGCTGTGCTCACCCGCGTACTGGGTGCGCCAGGTGCGGGAGACCGTACGGTTCGCCGACGGCGTACGCACCCTGCGGGACGCGGGCGCGACCGCCTTTGTCGAGCTGGGCCCGGACCGGGTGCTGGCCGCGATGGCCCGGCACACGCTGACCGACGAGCGGCCCGAACCACTGGTGACCCCGCTGCTGCGCGCGGACCGCGACGAGGAGGCCGAGATCACGGCGGCGCTGGGGGCGCTGCATGTGCACGGGGTGGCGGTGGACTGGGCGGCGTACTTCCGCGGCACCGGCGCGCACCTGACCACCCTGCCGACGTACGCCTTCCAGCGCGAGCGCTTCTGGCCCGAGTTGGCGCCGGGCACGGCGGAGAACGCGGTGGCCGACCCGGTGGACGCGGAGTTCTGGTCGGCCGTGGAACGGGAGGACCTGGAGACGCTGGCAGCCACGCTGGAGCTGGACGGCGACTCGCTGACCGCGGTGGTGCCCGCGCTCTCGTCTTGGCGCCGGTCCCGCCACGACGAGTCCGTCGTGGACGGCTGGCGCTACGAGACGAGCTGGACACCGCTGACCGGCCCGGCCTTCGCCGGAACGCCGTCCGGTGCGCTGGAAGGCATCTGGCTGCTGATCGTCCCCGCTCCCGACGAGGCCAGGGTGGTCGACGAGGAGTGGTTGGCCGCCGTCGCCGAGGCGACGGGTCCTGGCACCGTACGCATCGAAGTGGCGGACGCCGACCGGGCCGCCCTGGCCGCACGGCTGGGAGAAGTGTGCAACGGCAACGGCCCGTTCGCGGGTGTGCTGTCGCTGCTCGCCCTCGGGGGGCGGACCGGGTCCGAAGCCACCGCGCTGACCTGCGCGTTGATCCAGGCATTGGGCGACGCGCGCATCGAGGCACCGTTGTGGTGCGCCACCGTGGGTGCGGTCCGCGTGGGCCGCGGTGACGGCCCGGCGGATCCGGGGCAGGCCGTGGTGTGGGGCCTGGGCATGGTGGCCACGCTGGAACACCCGGAGCGCTGGGGTGGTCTCGTCGACCTGCCCGGCTCTCTCGACCAGCGGGCCCGTGCCCGGCTCACGGCCGTACTGGCGGGCGGTGCGGGCGGCGCGGGCGGTGCGGGCGACCCCGCGGAGGACCAGATCGCGGTGCGCTCCGGCGGGGTGTTCGGCCGCCGTCTGGTGCGGGCCGCAGCGCCTGTCCCCGACGGGCGGTGGCGGCCACGGGGCACCGTCTGGGTCACCGGCGGCACCGGCGATGCGACAGGACAGCTCGCCCGGTGGCTGGCCGCGGAGGGGGCCGAGCAGCTGGTGCTGACCGGCCCGCAGGACCCCGACGCGCCCGACCTCGCCGAACTGGCCGCCGAACTCGCCGAGTCGGGCGTCCGGGTGACCGTGCGAGCGTATGACCAGGCCGACCGCGACGCCCTGGCGGCGCTGCTCGACGAGTTGCCGCCGGACGCGGTCGTGCACGCCGGACAGCCCGACCTGTCGCCCGTCGCGCCCGGCGCCACGGACCGTATCGACGCGCTCGGGCCCGCCCCGCTCGCGGCGGCGGTGGCGGACCGGATAGCGGCGGCGGCATACCTCGACGAACTGCTGGGCGACCGGCCCCTGGACGCCTTCGTGCTGCTCACCTCGGTCGCGGGGGTATGGGGCGTGGCGGGGCGGGCCGCCGACGCGGCCGTGGACGCCGCGCTCGAAGCGCTGGCCCGCCGGCGCCGGGCGCGCGGGGCCCCGGCCACCTCGGTGGCCTGGAGCGCCTGGGACACGTCACCCACCAACACGCCCGACGGGATGGCGGCACATCTGCGGCTCAGCGGACTGCCCGCCCTGCCGCCACGGCTGGCGCTGACCGCGCTGGGCCGGGCGGTGGACGGCGAGCCGGCCGCGGTGACGATCGCGGACGTGGCCTGGGACCGGTTCGCCCCGGCGTTCACCGCCGTACGGCCGAGCGCGCTGTTCGCCGCGCTGCCCGAGGCCCGTACGGCGCTGGCAGCCGCGGCGGCCGGGCGGGACACCGACGTTGCCGGCGCCACGGGCACGGCGGCCGAGTTGCGTACCCGGCTGCTGGGCCTGCCCGGCATCCAGCGCTCCCACGTCCTGCTGGACCTGGTGCGTGGCGAGGTCGCCGAGGTGCTGGGCCATGGGAGCGCCGAGGCGATCGAGGCCGACCGGGCCTTCTCGGACCTCGGGTTCGACTCGCTGACCGCGGTGGACCTGCGCAACCAGCTGACCCGGGCCACCGGTCTGCCCTTGCCCACCACCCTCGCCTTCGACCACCCGACCCCGGTGGCGCTCGCCGACCACCTGTGCGCCGAACTGCTCGGGCTGGACGGCGCCGACGACACGGCGGCGCTGCCCGCCCGCACCGCCGACGACCCGATCGTGATCGTCGGCATGAGCTGCCGCTACCCCGGCGGCGTACGCTCGCCCGAAGACCTGTGGCAACTGGTCGTGGACGAGGCCGACGCCATCGGACAGCTGCCCACCGACCGCGGCTGGGACCTCGACACGCTGAGCGGCGGCACCCGGGACGGACGCGGGCGCAGCACGGCCCAGTCGGGCGGGTTCCTCTACGACGCCGCCGACTTCGACCCGGGTTTCTTCGGAATCGCGCCGCGCGAGGCCATGGTGATGGACCCGCAGCAGCGGCTGGTGCTGGAGGCGGCGTGGGAGGCGCTGGAGCGGGCCGGTGTCGACCCGCATACGCTGCGCGGTGGCGACACGGGCGTCTTCGTCGGCGCCACCAGCGGCGACTACCGCCCGCCCGCCGACCAGCGCGGCCACGCCCAGACCGCGCAGGCCGCCAGCCTGATCTCCGGCCGCCTCTCCTACAGCTTCGGGCTGGAGGGCCCGGCGGTGACCGTGGACACCGCCTGCTCCTCGTCGCTGGTGGCGCTGCATCTGGCCGCCCAAGCGCTGCGCTCGGGGGAGTGTTCGCTGGCGCTGGCCGGCGGTGTGACGGTGATGTCCACGCCCGTGGGTTTCGTGGAGTTCAGCGACATGGGCGCCCTGTCCCCGGACGGCCGGTGCAAGGCGTTCGCCGAGGCCGCGGACGGCACCGGCTGGTCCGAGGGCGTCGGCATGCTCGTGGTGGAGCGGATGTCCGACGCCCGGCGCAACGGCCACCACGTCCTGGCGGTCCTGCGCGGCTCTGCGGTCAACCAGGACGGTGCCTCGAACGGACTGACCGCCCCCAACGGCCCCTCGCAGCGCCGGGTCATCCGCCGCGCCCTCGCGAACGCCGGACTGTCCCCCGCGGACGTGGACGTGGTCGAGGCCCACGGCACCGGCACCACCCTCGGCGACCCGATCGAGGCCCAGGCGCTGCTGGCCACGTACGGCCAGGACCGCAACCCCGACCAGCCCTTGCTGCTCGGCTCGGTCAAGTCCAACATCGGGCATACGCAGTCGGCGGCGGGCGTAGCGGGCGTGATCAAGACGGTCATGGCGATGCGCCACGGCGTGGTGCCCAGGACCCTCCATCTGGACGCCCCCACCTCGCATGTGGACTGGTCCGCGGGCGCCGTGGAACTGGCCGCCGAGGCCACCGCGTGGCCGGGGACCGGGCGGCCGCGCCGGGCCGGGATCTCCTCGTTCGGCGCCAGTGGCACCAACGCCCACGCGATCATCGAGCAGGCGCCCGACGACGAGCCCGCCCGCACCCCGGCCGCGCCGCGGCGTGACGGC
>NZ_JBSFMM010000284.1:0-12389 GCF_053599555.1 Streptomyces sp. NPDC000941 | reverse complement strand
GTGCAACGGTGCCCGCGAGTTTATCAGCGGGAGTGAAATAGCCGAGGGTCTTGCGGGGGCGGGTATTGAGTTTCAGCGCGACGGCATCGAGGTCGATCCGGTCACGCTTGACCCAGCCGCGCAGGCTTTCCGGGCTCACCCCCAGATCCCGCGCGACCTCCGTGATCGTCTTGCTGGAGGAACGGGCCAACGCGATCGCGTCCCGCTTGAACTCCTCCGAATACCGCTTCGAGTACTGACTACCCACCTGGCACTACTTCCTCTGGAACCCCGTCCCAGTCTCCAGGTGTCCACGATCAAGGGGAAGCTTCAGTCGCGCACCGGACGCCCGGATTGGTCATGGGCGGCGCACAGGCCGCCGCGGGGATACACCCGCGGGGGCCTGGTCATGTCGTCAGCGATCCGGAAGCCATCTGAGGATCAAGGAGCGTGTGACTCGTCCTGCTCTGTGACCCCGTTGGGCCGGGGCGGGAGGCCGGTAGGCTGGTGACTCGGCGGCTGTCCGGCGCGGGCGGTCGCGGACGTACCGGCTGGTGCCGAAGGGACGTCGGGTGTGAGCTGGCTGCTGGTGATCATAGGCGCGATGGCCGGGGCCGCCCTTCGCCAGGCCTTGTGGACATGAGCCGCCCGGCCTCGGCAGGCGGGGCGGCCGGGCTGCGGCCGTGGCCGTTCGTCGTGACCTTCGGCATCGTGAGCCTGCTGGCGGACGTCGTCTACGAAGGTGCCCGCTCCATCACCGGGCCCCTGCTCGCCTCCCTCGGCGCCTCCGCCACCGTGGTCGGCGTCGTCACCGGCGCCGGGGAGGCCGCCGCGCTGGGCCTGCGGCTGATCTTCGGGCCGCTGGCCGACCGCACCGGCCGCTTCTGGACCCTGACCGTCACCGGCTACGCCCTCACCGCCGTCACCGTGCCCCTGCTCGGTACGGCCGGCGTGCTGTGGGCCGCGTGCGTGCTGGTGATCGCCGAGCGCACGGGCAAAGCCGTGCGGTCTCCGGCCAAGGACACCCTGCTCTCCCATGCCACCGCCGCCACCGGCCGGGGCCGGGGCTTCGGCGTCCACGAGGCCCTCGACCAGACGGGCGCCGTCATCGGTCCCCTCGTCGTTGCCGGGATCCTCGCCGTCACCGGCAATGACTACGCCCCCGCTCTCGCCGTGCTCGCCGCACCGGGGATCGCCGCCGTGCTTCTGCTGCTGTGGCTGCGCGCGCGTGTGCCCGATCCTCTCGACGCCTACGAGAACGACGGCGAACCGGCCACCGGGCCACCGGTGAGGGGCGCCCGGCTGCCGCGCGCCTTCTGGACCTACGCCGCGTTCACGGGCGTGACCACCACGGGGCTGGCCACCTTCGGTGTTCTCTCCTACCACCTGGTCACCCGGCGCCTCCTGGCTCCCGATGCCGTACCCGTGTTGTACGCGGGGGCCATGCTCACCGCCGGGCTCGCCGCGCTGGCCACCGGCTGGCTCTACGACCGGACCGGCGCCCGCACCCTGGCCGTGCTGCCACTGCTGACCGCCGCCGTTCCCACCCTGGCCTTCGCCCACACGCTCCCCGCCGCCGTCGCGGGCTCCCTGCTGTGGGGTGCGGCCCTGGGGATGCAGGAGTCCACGCTGCGGGCCACCGTCGCCGACCTGGTCCCCGCCGGGCGACGAGCGACCGCCTACGGCATCTTTGCGGGCGTCCTCGGCGTGGCGAGCCTGGCCGGCGGCACCCTGACCGGCGCCCTGTACACCGTCTCGGTCCCCGCACTGATCATCGTGGTCGCCGTCCTGCAGGCCGCCGCACTCATCCTGCTCGCCACCACCGGCTCCACCACGCGAGCCAGACCCGGCGACGCCTGACACGCCGTGGCTGGGAACAGCACCGCAAGGCTCACAGCTCCTCGTGGCACCCTTGACAAGGAATTAGGCAACGTTCTCCCTGTCGTTGGGGGCCTAGTCGGTGTCGTCGGCTCGCTGGTGTCCGTCAGAATCGGCGCATGCTGAGAGTTGGTTCCGTTGTGCTGGGTGTCTCGGATGTGCTGCGTGCGGCCGTGTTCTGGATGGAGGCACTGGGATACGTCCCGCGCGAGGAGATGGAAGACGACTGGGTGGTGCTGGTGCCGGCGAAAGGGGCCGGGGTGCAGCTGGCGCTCGGTCTCAGCGAGACACCGGTCCAGGAGCATCCGCGGATCCATCTGGACCTGTATGCCGGGGACGCGGCCGACCAGGCCGTCGAAGTCGAGCGGCTGGTGTCCTTGGGGGCCCAGCGCGTCGAATGGGGTCTTTATCCTGACGACGCCGACTTCGTCGTGCTCGCTGATCCCGAGGGCAACCGCTTCTGCGTCATCAACACCGGTCACCGCTGACGGAGATCGAAGGCATCTGAATGGGGGAACGGGTGCGGGAGATCGACAGTGACGAGGGACAGCGGCTGCTGCGGATCGTCCGTCGAGGCACGGGGTCGGTGGTGACCTGGCGGCCCGGTGTGCCGATTCAGCTGGGTGCGGGGCCGGGCGAAACACTGTTCTACCGGTGGCGCGGCCGCGTCAGGTGACTCGTGTGGTTCCTTCGCCGCGCAGCAGGTCGGGGCGGGCATCGGCCAGGACGAAGGCCCGGGTGAGTCCCTCCGTCAGGGTTCGGTCGATGTGGTGGAGCCGGGCTGACGCGGCGCTGCACGGCCTTGATACTCGTCAGGGGCCCGCCGATCTTTGCTGGCGGGACCGGCTCGGTCGGATCGTTGGCGAAGTGCTGCTGGACATCGTCGTATGAGGCGGTGCCGCCCAGTTCGGTGATCCGGCGCAGCACCGCCCGCGCCCCGTGCATCAGCGCGGGCGATCATCTGGAAGAGCGTCTGGTCGCTCCAGCCATCCGCAAGGTCGTCACTGCCCAGGTCCTGCGGGTCGGGGCGGAGATCTGCGGTAGGGGCGTCCGGCCAGCCAGCCGGGGTGACGGGCAGTCCGTAGGCCGCCTCGGCAGCGGCCATTGCCTGCGCGTAGGTGTCCGTCTCGGTGTCGATCGTCAGCCGGACGCCGCCGCCTTCGTGATCGCTACCGCCATCCTTCCCCAGCGCCCATTCCCGGTCGGTCCGGCCCGAAGAGGCGGCAATCTGCTGGACGGTCTTCTCGCGTGCGTCGTAGAGCTGGTGGGCGAGCGTGGCCTTGTGCTTGCCGAGAATGTCATCCGCCCTGGTCGGAGGGCTGTATCGGGACTGGCGGTCGTCGGCCTCGTCGCTCGAGTAGGCGCTCTCGCGTAGTCGGTGGTTCACACGTCATGATGATCGATCGTGCTGCTCCGACTGGCTTACCTGGGTGTGTCGAACGCGTTCGCGATGCTGCGCCTGCTGCCGATGACCGACCGGGACAAGGAGGCGGAGATCCTCGCCTTGCGCCACCAGATCACCGTGCTGGAACGCCAACTCGGCAAGGAAAAGCTCCGGTTCACGCCCAGCGATCGGGCGTACCTGGCAGCGCTGCTGCACCGGCTGCCCCTGCACGTCCTGCGACGGCTACGGCTGCTCGTACGCCCCGACACGGTACTGCGTTGGCACCGCAGCCTCGTCGCACGTCGCCATGCCACCTCCTGCCGGCCCAAACGCCCGGGACGGCCACGGACGGTGCGCTCGGTCCGTGTCCTGGTGCTGCGGCTGGCGACGGAGAACCCGGGCTGGGGGTACCGGCGCCTGCACGGTGAGCTGCTCGTGCTGGGGGTGAAAGTGGGCGCGTCCACCGTCTGGGAGATCCTGAAGGAGGCCGGCATCGACCCGGCGCCCGAGCGGAACTCCAGTACCTGGGCCAGCTTCCTTCGCAGCCAAGCTGATGCTCTGCTGGCCTGCGACTTCATGGAAACAGTCACCCTGTCGGGGGTACGGATGCACGTGCTCGTGGTGATCGAACACGGCAGTCGCCGGATCCGCGTCCTGGGCGCCACCGCGCATCCGACCGCAACCTGGGTAGCGCAAGCGGCGAGGAACCTCGTTATGGACCTCGAAGACCTCGGCTGCCGGGCACGGTTCATGATCCGGGATCGTGATGGGAAGTTCCCCGACCTGTTCGATGCCGTCCTCAAGGACGCAGGGATGGAAGTCGTCCTCAGCGCCATCCAGTCGACACGATCGCCTCGGCGGCATCCTCCACGAGTATCGACATGCGGCTTGACCTGCACGGATGAGGTTTCCGGCAGGGGCAAGGTCGGGCCCGGGTTTCTGCTGTTCTGATCACGCTGTCAAGGCGAGGTTGTGCATGTAGGCGACGGCCTGACGGCATGGTGGAGGCCGTCGCCGCGCTGGCGGCAGTCACGCAGGATCTTGTAGGTCTTCATCCGGGCGAAGGCATGCTCGACGCGGGCACGAACCCGACGATGCTCCGCATTGTCTTCCTCCTCACCCGCAGGAGTGGCCGACCGGGCCGTTTTCGGTGCGGGACAACGAGTCCGGTGTTGATATAGGCGCCGTCGCCCAGCACCGTGACGCCCTCGCAGTGCTGGGCAAGACCGGAATTCCGCCAGACCTGGGCGTCGGCCCGGTTGCCTGGGGGCGGCCTGGTCGTGGCCATGACCAGCCTGGTGTCGGCATCGATGATGACCTGCACATTTGCCGAGAAACGACAGTTGCGGCTCGAGGCACCGACCTGCCGGTCGCGCACCGGGATGAGGGTGCCGTCCACGATCCACCACCGATCCGCGATATCGGCGGGTCGGGAAGCCGGCTCGAGGGCGAGGAGGGGACGCAGCCGCTGGATGCCCCGGCACACCGTCGCCGGCGAGACAGCGAACAGCGGCGCGAGCTGCCGCATGGTCAAGTTGGTGCGGTAGTAGACCGCCACCAGCAGCACCCGATCCGCCAGCGGCAGGCACCACGGCCGCCCGCCGCCAGGACCGTTGCCATCCCGCTCCCACACCACCCGTAACAAGCCTTCGATCTTCCGCATCCGCAGGCCCGTGAGCGTCTCCACCCACAACGGATCAGCCCTCAACACCCCGCGCATACAAGGGAAATGCCCAGATCGCAGCCTTCTGCAACACGCTTTAGTTCTGCGGTGCCAGGGTGCGTAGGACGTCGAACTCGTTGCCCTCGGGGTCTGCCATGACCACCCAGTTTCGGTCTGGACCCTGGCCCACATCCGTCTTGGTGGCGCCGAGGCCGAGCAATCTGGTCACCTCGTCCTCGGTGCTGCCGTCGATCGGGCTGACGTCGAGGTGAAGCCGGTTCTTCACGGTTTTGCCCTCGGGTACCTGGATGAACAGCAGCGTGGGCGGCATCTGGCGGGCCCGAACATCCTCGACGGTCGGCACCCAGGAGCCGATCTCGACCTTGCCCTCGCTCCGGTCGATCACCTTGAAGTCCAGGACCTCGCACCAGAAGGCCGCGAGCCTCTCCGGATCGTGGCAGTCAACGGTCAACTCGGTGAATCTACTTGTCATGACTCTCCCAGATAGTGCGAACGGGGCTCAGAATATGCCGCCCGTCCGGCAGATCCGAGATCTTCCCGACTAGGGACATCAGACGTGATTGACCCGTCATCAGATACGCGAGAAAAACCTCTGGTAGGAACAGGTCTGCGAAGAACAGGTTCCGGGTACCGAGAGGCTTCACGCGTTGACCAGTATCACCTACCCCGGCGTTGCGCTTGCCGAAACTGTCATCCGCCCAGGTGGGAGGCGGTGCGCGTGGTGTATCGAATGCGTTCGCCACGCTGTGCCTGCTACCGATGGGCGATCGAGACAAGACTGCCGAGATACTCGCCCTGCGCCCCCAGATCATGGAGCGTTGTTTAACTTGAAGTTGCTGGTAGCGGGGCTGGTGTGGGGCGCTGCTCGTGTGCTTGCGCTGGCCGTGGACGGCTGTCTGTCGACAAGATCGTCCGTCAGCGGGCGACCTCGGTGTCGGTCAGCACGAGCAGGGACGAGACCGTCCGCTGGTTGGACAGGACACTCCCCGGCCTGGAAGGGCCTGCGCTGAACGATACGAAACCCTGCCAGCCCGCTCCGAAGCCATGATCCAGCTGGCCATGACCGACCTGATGGCCCTGCGTTTGCCGAATACTCATCCGTTCAGGTCACGCGGCATGTCTCTATTCGTGGAGGATGCCGCCAAGGCGGTCGTGGCGCCGTATGCCGAGGCGGCTTAGCTTGTCGGGATCGTTGATTGGTGTGGGGAGTGGGTGTAGCGGTCGGGCGTTCGCGATGCCCTGGTGCGATCGATGGGAGTTGCAGAACGCCTCGAACTCTCGTAGGGTGTGGAGGAGGTGGCGCTGGTTCCAGATCAGGGTCCGGTCCAGGAGCTCGTGTCTGTAGGTCTGCACCCACCTCTCCATGATTGAGTTCATTCTCGGCATCTGGATTCCGGTGAGGACAATTTCGATCCCCGTGTCCTTGAGGACGGCGTCGAACAGGGCGGGGAACTTCCCGTCCCTGTCCCGGATCATGAATCGTGCCCGGCAGCCGACGTCTTCGAGATCCATGACCAGGTTCTTCGCCGCTTGTGTTACCCGGGATGTGGTCGGGTGTGCGGTGGCGCCCAGGATCCGGATGCGGCGACTGCTGTGTTCGATCACCGCGCGTACGTACATCCGCGCGCCGGACAGGGTGACCGTCTCAAAGAAGTCATAGGCCAGGAGGGCGTCGGCTTGGGAGCGCAGGAAGCCGGCCCACGTGCTGGAGCTCCGGCCGGGCGCCGGATCGACGCCGGCATCCTTCAGGATCTTCCAGACGGTCGAGGCGGCCACCTTCACTCCCAGCACGAGCAGCTCGCCATGAAGGCGCCTGTAGCCCCAGCTTGGATTCTCCCTCGTCAGCCGCAGTACCAGAATCCGGATGGAGCGCTCGGTGCGAGGGCGACCGGGTCGCTTGGGCCGCGATAGGGCGGTATGACGGCGCCTGGCGAGGTCGCGGTGCCAGCGCAGCACCGTGTCAGGACGCATGAGCAGCCGCACCCGCCGCAGAGCCGGCAACGGTATCCGGTGCAGCAGCGCCGCCAGGAACGCCCGGTCGCCCGGGGTGAACCGTACTCGGGCACCACCGAGTTGGCGTTCAAGCACTGTGATCTGATGGCGGAGGGCCAGGATCTCCGCATCCTTGTCCCGGTCGCTCATCGGCAACAGACGCAGCAGCGCGAACGCGTTGGTCACTCCCAGGTAGGCCAGTCGCAGCAGCACGGTCGATCATCATGACGCGTCGACTACCGGCTGCGCGAGAGCACCGACTCGAGAGACGAGGCCGACGGCCGCCAGTCCAGGTGCAGGCATCCGATCAGGGCGGATGACACTCTCGGCAAGCGCAGGGTCGCAATACAGATCAAAGTAATCAAGAAAATGACTGTGCAGGAGGGGATTGTTGCAGCGTGAGCCAGCGCACCAGGCAAGGGGGGCTCTCACAGTACCTGGATCACCAGGGTCTCCCAGACGTCCAGGACGCCTGTCAACCTGTCTGAGCCGGCTCCCAGCTACACAGACGAGAAGTAATGGATCCCCGGGAGGCGCGCACGGCGGCCGCCCGAGAACCCGTCCCAGGCGCCCTGAACGAAAGCGCCGACAACACTCCATGGACACGCACTGCAGCTTTACCCCCCATCAGTTCAATTCAGCTGCACCGGACGCGCGACCGTGTCAGCACATGCTTCCACGGCAGAAGGGACGAAGACCAATGGCGGACAACCAGTTCACCACTCACGCAGACCTTTTCGATCTGAGTGGGAAGTACGCACTTGTCACTGGCGGCACCAGGGGAATTGGGATGATGATAGCGCGCGGCCTTCTGCAGGCGGGCGCCCGCGTCGTTATCAGCTCACGCAAGGCAGACACGTGCGCGGAGGCACAGCATCTACTGTCCGAATTCGGCGACGTTCAAGCAATCCCCGCCGACCTGTCCAGGCACGACGAGTGTCAGCGCCTCGCTGATCTTGTCAAGGTCGACTCGGAACGCCTGGACATCCTCGTCAACAACGCGGGAGCGATGTGGCGCGAGCCGCTGGAGACGTTCCCGGACGAGGCCTGGGACGCAGTGATCGACCTCAACCTCAAGTCGCCGTTCTGGCTGGTGCAGGCGCTGCTCCCCGCACTTCGCAGGGCGGGCACCGCCGATGATCCCGCGCGGATCATCAACATCGGCAGTATCGCCGCCATCCACGTCGCCGAGTCGCCCAACTACTCGTACGCCAGCAGCAAAGCGGCACTCCATCAACTCACCCGAGTGCTTGCCAGAGAACTGGGCCCACAGCGAGTCACGGTGAACGCGGTAGCCCCAGGACCGTTCCCGTCGCAGATGATGGCGTCCACGCTCGATGCCGTCGGCGACAAGATCGCGGCGAAGGCCCCTCTGCGCCGGCTCGGCCGCGACGACGACATGGCAGGCATCGCCGTGTTCCTCGCTAGCCGGGCCGCGTCCTACCTCACGGGCACCATCATCCCGGTCGACGGCGGCATCGCCTCGACCGCAACAGGTACCTAGGCGTCGGCGCGAGGCTTTGCCAGCGGCCGACGGGCCCCCGTGAACACCTCCAAGTCGGGTCTCAACGCAGTCGTCGGGGTACCCGCAGTACCTCCCTTAGTACTGCAACGGCACTTGGGTAGTGCTGATGGTGCATGATCTTGGGTTGTGGTGCTGGATGTGGTGGCCTCGGAGTTGGAGGCCCTGGTGGGGCGGGTGGCGGGCCGGTTCGGGCGGGCTGAGCCGCGGCGCCGGGTGCGGGAGTACGTCTCCGGGCTGGTGGCGGGGTTGCCGCGGTCGAACGGATGGATCCTGGCTGAGCAGGCCGGGGAGGTCTCCCCGGACGGGATGCAGCGGCTGCTGCGTCGCGCGGACTGGGACATCGCCGGTGTCCGCGACGACGTCCGCGCCCATATGGTCGAGCGGCTCGGTGCCCCGGGCGGGGTGCTGATCGTCGACGACACCGGCTTCCTCAAGAAGGGCAACAGGTCGGCGGCGTGCAGCGCCAGTACTCCGGCACGGCCGGTCGGGTGGAGAACTGCCAGATCGGCACTTCCCTGGCCTACCGCTCAGCACGCGGTCACGCGCTGATCGACCGGGAGCTCTACCTACCGAAGTCGTGGACCGACGACCGCGGCTGGCGCCGGGCAGCGGGAATCGACGACGACGTCGAGTTCGCGACCAAACCCCAGCAGGCCCGGGCGATGATCGAACGCGCCCTCGCCGCGGGGGTGCCGTGCCGGTGGGTGACCGCGGACGAGGCCTACGGGGCAGGTCAAATACCTGCGAGTCTGGTTCGAGACCCAGGACCTGTTCCACGTACTGGCCACCCGCCGCGACGACGACATCATCACGACCGACGTCGGCACCCGGCGCGCGGACGAGGTCATCGCCGAGCTCCCGGCGCGGTCGTGGCGGCGGCTCTCGGTGGGTGCGGGCTCCCATGGCCCGCGGGAGTACGCCTGGGCCCGGGTCCCGATCCGCATCTGCTGGGCGCCGGGCCGGGGGCACTGGCTGCTCGCCCGACGGTCCACCTCGAGCGGCGAGATCGCCTACTACATCTGCTTCGGGCCCCGACGAGCCACCTTGTCGAACCTGGCCTGGATCGCCGGATCACGCTGGGCCATCGAGGAGTGCTTTCAGCAGGCCAAAGGCGAGGCCGGGCTGGACAAGTACCAGGTCCGCGACTACCGGGCCTGGTACGCCCACACCACCCTGTCCATGCTGGCCGCCGCATGGCTGGCCGGCACCCGCGCCGCGGTCGCCCCGCAGATGGCCTCGGCAAACACCACGCCCAGCTCGAAGGCATGATCAACTACGCGATCGCGGGGTCGGCCCCTCTACGCCGGCTTGGCCGCGACGACGACATGGCGGGTATCGCCGTGTTCCTCGCCAGTCGGGCCGGGTCCTACCTGACGGGCGCCATTATCCCGGTCGACGGTGGCATTGCCACGACTGCTTCGGGTATCCAGGTGTCGACGCGGGCCTTTTCCTGCTACGACGCTGGGCGCATGCCGCGTGTGAGGGGGTGCGTAGCCGTCGGGGTACCAGCAGAACCTCCCTTCGCCTGCGGACAGGGCCTATGGTGAAGGGGTGGCCACGATCGATCTGCGCACTGAGATCAAGGAGTTCCTGAGCTCGCGTCGCGCGCGGATCGCGCCCGAGCGGGCCGGACTGCCCGCCTACGGCGGCAACCGCCGGGTCAAAGGTCTGCGTCGCGAAGAGGTAGCTCTACTAGCAGGGGTATCGGTCGACTACTACGTGCGTATGGAGCGCGGCAGCCTCACCGGCGCCTCCGACGGGGTGCTCGACGCGTTGGCCTCTGCCTTGCAACTTGACGAGGCCGAGCGCGATCACCTATTCCACCTTGCGCGGCAGTCGAGGGCGCCCAGCGGCCCACGCCGTCGGCGACCCGCCGTGACGGTGCGTCCGGCGCTTCAGCAGGTGCTCGATGCCATCACCGATGCGCCGGCTTGGATTTGCAACGGCCGTTATGACGTGCTGGCCATGAATCAACTTGCCCGCGCGCTGTATTCACCGGTGCTGGCCGACACGCGACGGCCGGCGAACACCGCGCGGTTCGTGTATCTAGATCCCGAGGCGGCAAAAACGTTCTTCGTCGACTATGACCGAATCGCCTGCGATGTGGCCGCGAAGCTACGCATGGAAGCCGGCCGCAATCCGCACGACGAGGAGCTGATCGCCCTAGTCGGTGAACTATCAACACGCAGTGAACTATTTCGGCAGCGGTGGGCATCTCAGGACGTTCGGCTCCACCGGTCCGGACGCAAGCGTGTGCACCATCCGGTAGTGGGCCAGCTCGACCTGGACGTCGAGTCGATGGAGATGCCTGCCGAACCCGGCCTGCTCCTGAACGTCTACACCGCGCCCGCTGGCACGGCGACCGCGGACGGTCTAGCCCTATTGGCGTCGTGGGCGGATAGCCAGGAGAGGCTAGCGACCGAGATTCAAGCACTCAGCTGATATTCCAACCTTTTCAGTCCGTCTGAGTCAGCGCTGAACGATCGGCGAGAGCGTCGGGCCCACGTTGGGAATGCCTTTCGAGTGATCGTAAGTTGACTTGGGCACCCGCAGTTGGGGCGCAGGCAAACCCAGTCGGGGTCGCCGTATTACTCGCCGAAAATCGGGCGGATATGGCTGAGTAGGCTTCTGAGCTGTGGATATGCGGGTCCGCAGGGCGTGCGCTGGTTGCGGCCACGGTTGATGGGCGGCGACCGCACAGCCTGGCGATGGCTCGTGTCGCTCACGCGGCAGTTCTGGCGCTCGGCGAGGAGTTCGACCGCCAGATTCCTGACGGCCTGGAGCCGTACCTCGCCCGCATGCTCGCCGCGTACATGGTCGACACCAACCGGGACCTTTCCAGCGGCAGGGGCTCTGATGCCGACGGCCGCCCCGCCGTGCTCAGCGAGGAGGCGGCCTACTCGGAAGGCGGTAGCTGGCTGGCCGCCTACGCGCGTCCCCGAGAAGCCCACGCCATTTTTCTACTACGAGGGGAGCGGCCCGGGTCCGCTCAAGCACGTCCTGTACGGCCTGGCCGCTGACCCGGAGTCCTTCGCCGTCCTCTACGACGCCGAGCGCGCCTATCTGGCCTATTACCTCGAACGGCTCGGTGGAGACGGGGTCAATCCCAGCGTGCGCGGCATGGACCTGGGCTCGACCGAACTGGAGTTGGTCTACGTCGGCGCATTCGCCGCCGAATTGATGAGCGCTCGCGCCGAGGCCATCGAGGAAGGCGACATCCCCGACTCCGACGCTTTCGACCGCTCCGTCCACCACCACAGCAATGGCACCTACCGGACCGCGGCACACCGCATGACCGGCCACCCGGCCCAGGAAACCATCGCCCGGCGCAAGGCGATCCCAGCACGTGAGGACGGCTTCCTCGACGGCTCCGAACAGCTGCTGCTGATCTACAACCGGTGGGTACGCGAGCGAGGCATCAAGGCAGTCCCCGCTGCGCTACTGCGCTCCAAGATGGAGGAGGCATGCCGCCTACGCCTGCGCCTGAACTCGTAGTAGCTCTTCCCGCGAGGCGATGGCGTCTCGCCGATCCCCTGGTAGTCAGCGGGACGGCCGCCGCAGTTCTGGTCGTCGGACTTGGCTTCGCCGTCACGAGGCGGTGAAGCGCCGGCGGCCGCCGCACGCGGACCGTCGGCCGGAGCTTCACCAGCACAGGGCCGAGTTCGCGGTCCTCAGTTGGCTATGCCGACGGGGTGGATCTGGATCTTGTCGTCGTACGGGCCGGCCAGCTTCAGCGCATCCGCGGGCCACTTCAGGGACACGCTGTGGGTCTCGTTCGGCGGCGTCACGATGATGTTGGTCGGGGACGCGAGGCTGTCGCCACTGAAGTCGACCTCGTACGAAATACTGAAGGTGGCGGTGTCACCGGGCTTCAGGTCGGTGATGCGGGGCTGCTCACCGCCGCGATCGACAGGGGCGGACGTGCCATCGATGTCCTTCAGGTCGAC
>NZ_JBSFMM010000283.1:0-12413 GCF_053599555.1 Streptomyces sp. NPDC000941 | reverse complement strand
TGCTGATCACCGGCGCCTCGGGCGGCCTGGGACGCTTCGCGGTGCAACTGGCCGCGCTCGCGGGCGCGTACGTCATCGCGGCGGTGGGCAGCCCGCAGCGCGGCGAGGGGCTGCGCGAACTCGGCGCCGACGAGGTCGTCGTCGGCCTCGAGCACGTCACCGCACCGGTCTCCGGCGTCCTCGACAACGTGGGCGGCCCGCTCCTGGCCGAGGCGTTCGCCCTGGTCGGGCCCGGAGGCTCGGCCCAGTCCATCGGCAAGGCGTCGCTCGAACCGACCACCATCGACTTCGAGCGCGAACGGCTGACGGGCGGTGACCGGCGGCTCGAACCCTTCGTCGTACGGTCCCCCTTCGGCCCGGACCTCGCCTATCTGGTGAGCCTGCTGGCCGAGGGCCGGCTCGACCCGCAGATCGGCTGGCGCGGCTCGTGGGAGCGCGCGCCGGAGGCGGTGGCGGCGCTGCTGGGGCGGCGGGTGCGGGGGAAGGCGGTGCTGGACATCGGGGGCTGATCGCCGATCGGCTCAGCGGGACGACTTGGAACGGGTGGACTTGGAACCGGTCGGCTGGGAGTCGGACGCCTCGGAACGGGACGCCTCGGAACCGGCCGACCCCGGGCTGGGTGACCCGGAGCCGGCCGCTCCCGAGCCGGGCGCTCCCGAACCTGGCGCTCCGGAGCCGGGCTGCGGGCCGTAGGCGTTCAGGAAGCGGTCCCGGAAGGTGTCCATCCGCCACACCGGGGTGTCCGCACCGGGCCGCAGCCCGTCCTGCCACCCCCAGCCGGAAATCCGCTTCATCACGGCCGGGTCGTGCGCGACGATCGCGACCGGCACATCGCGGCTGGCCTTGTCGCCGCTGACCTTCGCCATGGGCTGGTGGTCGCCCAGGAAGACGAGCACGGTGTTCTTGTTGCCGTACTTCACCACGTAGTCGATGAGGCTGTTCAGCGAGTACTGGATGGACTTGCCGTACTCGGCGCGCGCCTGGGTGGAGTCCGTGAACACGTCCTTGGGGTCCTTGCCCGCCTTCTTGATGTCGTTGTAGACCGAGCCGTCACCGACCTCGTCCCAGCCGATCATCTTGGGGATGGGCGCCCACGGCTGGTGGCTGGAGGTCAGGATGATCTCCGACATCAGCGGCTTGTCGTGCTTCTTGCCGTGCTCCAGGCGCTCGAAGGCCGTCAGGGCGTACTGGTCGGGCATGGTCGACCAGCTGAACTTCGGGCCCTTGTACCCGAGATCCCGGGAGTCGTAGAGATTGTCGAGGCCGTAGAACTTCGCCTCCGGCCACCCCTTGGTCACCCCCGGCATGATGCCGACCGTGCGCCAGGCACCGGTGCGCTTGAAGGCGCTGGTGATGGTGGTGTGATGGCCCGCGGTGACGGTGCGGTAGCGGCTCTGGTTGTCGATCCACAGTCCGGACAGGAAGGTGGAGTGGCCGAGCCAGCTGTTGCCGCCGTACGTCGCCGAGGTCAGCCAGCCGCTCTTGGACGAGTACCCGGCGTCGCTCAGCTCCTTGGTCTTCTCGTCGAGCACCGCGTCGACCCCCGGCGCGATCTCCGGGTCCTCGATGGCGCTGCGGCCGTAGCTCTCGATGAAGGTGAAGATGACGTCCTTGCCGCGCAGTCCGGTCAGCAGCTGATCGCCCGGGACGTTCCCATAGGAGTCCCGCGCCGCCACCTTCTTGAACTCCCGCTCGTCCCTGAGGGTCGCCTTCACCCACTTCACCCGGTCCTGGACGAGCACGACCGTATTCCTGGAAGCGATCGGCGCCCCGGACACCTGCAGCCCGAGCGCCGTACAGACCACCCATGTGGTGCCGAGCACGAGGACGGTACGGGTCGCCACGGTGTTGTTCCGCGCCATGACCTTGCCGATCCGCAGACACGCCAGCGTCATGACGGCGAGCAGCACGAGAACGAGCACCACGACCCCGATCGTGGCGAGCGTCGCGGTCGTCGAGCCGAGCGAATCCTTGAGGTACGACTGGGCGTCGTCGAGCAGGATCCAGTCGAGCACCACGTTGAACCCGCGCCCGAGGAATTCGTTGAAGCCGATGTCGAGGAGGTTGAGGATGGTCAGCAGACCGAGGAACACCCCGGCGAACACCGCCGCCACCCGCCTCGGAATCGGCGGCAGGATGAGCAACACCCCGGCGCCGAGCACCCCCTCCACGGGGATGTGCAGGAACGCGCTGGGTTGGATGAGGGGAAGCTGACGCGGCAACAGCAGCGCGAAGAACACCAACGCGACGGACACGGCCGTGGCCCCCCACGCCAAGGCCCGTGCGGCGACGGGGTACTTACCCCGCCAGCCGCCGCCTGCGGCGGCCTCGGTGGGGGGTTGGTCGGTGGTGGTATCGCCAGGGGCGGCGCGGTCGCCGGGGGCGGCGTTGGTATCGCCCGGCGATGTGCCACCTGGGGTGGCGGCGTTCAGGTCGTCGTCACCGGGGGCGTCGACCCCTGGGTCGGCTGCCCCCGGGGAGGCGGCTTGCGAGGCAGCGCCAACCGGCACGGCATCCCGGGAGGCGGCGTCACCCGGGGCGGCGCCACCCGCCAGGTCCCCCGCGACGGTGTCACCGCCGATGCCGCGCCCAGCGGCAGCACCCAACGCGGCATCACCGGGGGTGCCATCGCCCGGGGAGGCGGCAGCCAACTCGGCGGCGGCGCGCGCGGAGGTGTCCCCCTCGCCGCTATCACGCACGCCACGGACACCGGCAACGTCGGCATCAGCCGCGGAACCCCCCGCACCGGCACCCTCGTCGGAGGCATCGCCGCGCGCGGTGGCACTCGCAGAGGCGCCACGCCCAGCAGCGGCCTCCGAAGGAGCGCCGCCTGCGACGGCCGTGCCTGCCGAGGCATCAGCAGCCACGGCCTCGTCAGTGGCGGCATCGTCCGCAGCGTCCCCTACGGAGGTGTCGCCACCGGCCCCGCGCCCAGCGGCGGCGCCCTGCGCGGCGTCACCCGCTACGGCCTCGTCGGCAGCGGGGGCACCCAACGCCGCGGCACCCGCAGAACCATCCGCAGCAATGCCACCCGAAGCGACCCCGTCCGCGGACGACGCGCTCTCGGCGGCATCACCCGTGGCGGCGGCCCCGTCCGGCGAGTGCGCCGCGAGGCCGTCCGGTGCTGGGCCCTCCTCAGCGTTCGTCTTGTCCCTGTCCGGCAGCTGACGAGAGCGCGTGAAGAGCGACACCCCGAAGTTCCTTCCGTGCTTGCGAAGCCTGATGGTGGCACGGCGGACCAGGCTCGGGAGGTCTGAGCCGCCATTATCCCTTACGGCTCATCGGCGGCGTCGGTTCAAAACACCGCCGACTGACTTCCGGACTGTCATGCTCACAGCTACATTCCAGATGGGAGCGCTCCCATAATGGCCAACTCCCGCACCCCCGAAGGAGGACCCCCATGGCACCCGACCCGCACCCGAACCCCCACCCCCGCAAGCCCAGCCGCCTCCGCGCCCTCGCCGCCGCGACCGCCGCACTGGCCGCCGCGGCGGCCGTCACCCCCGTCGCCTCCGCCGCCACCCCCTCCGCCCAACCCCGCCCCGCGGCCGCGTGCGCGGCGAACGGCTTCTGCGAGGACTTCGAGTCGCAGACCGGCACCGCCCCATCGGGCCGCTGGACCACGACCGTGGCCAACTGCTCCGGCACCGGCACCGCGACCGTGGACTCCACCGTCGCCCACGCCGGCACCAAGTCCGTACGGGTGACCGGCAAGGCCGGGTACTGCAATCACGCCTTCGCCGGTACGTCCCTGTCCGACGTCCCGGCCGGCTCCGAGCTGTACGCGCGCTTCTGGGTCCGCCACACCACCGCGCTCCCGGCCCAGCACGTCACGTTCGCCGCCCTGCGCGACACCAACGACAACTCCAAGGACCTGCGGATGGGCGGGCAGAACAAGGCCCTCCAATGGAACCGCGAATCCGACGACGCGACCCTGCCCGCGCAGAGCCCAGCGGGCGTGGCGCTGTCCACGCCGCTGCCGCTCAACACCTGGACCTGCCTGGAGTTCCGGCTCGACCGCTCCGCGGGCCGCCTGGACACCTGGGTCAACGGCTCCCTCGTCACCGGCCTGGTCGTGGACGGCACCCCGACCCAGGACGTCGACCAGCAGTGGCTGGCCCGGGGCGGCTGGCGTCCCGCGCCCACGGATCTGCGGCTGGGCTGGGAGAGCTACGGCGAGGGCGATGACACGCTCTGGTACGACGATGTCGCCGTCGGGACCGCGCGGATCGGCTGCGGCTGACCGTCAGGCGGGCGCCAGGCGGGCGCCAGGCAGGCGCCAGGCAGGCGTCAGGCCTGCGTACGGTAGTCGCCGGGCGTGTATCCGAACGCCCGGCGGAAGACGTCGATGAACGCACTCGCCGACGCCCAGCCGCAGCGGTGGGCGACCGCCGTGACGGTCAGGCCGTCGGAGAGCAGCAGCAGCGCGTGGTGCAGCCGTAGTTGGGTGCGCCATTGGGGAAACGTCATGCCCATCTCGGCGCGGAAGAGACGGGTGAGCGTGCGGGCGCTCGCCCCCACCCGGGCGCCCAGTTCGGGCAGCGGCCGGGGGTCCGCGGGGTCGTGCTGGAGGAGCGCGCATACGGCGGCCAACCGCGGATCCCGGGCCGTGGGCAGATGCAGGGGCTGCTGCGGCGCCTGCCGCAACTGGTCGAGCAGGACCGCGAGCAGCCGACCGGACTCCGCCGTCCCGGGGTCGGCGTCCGGGTGGCTGTACGCGATGATCAGCTCGCGCAGCAGCGGGCCGACCGCCAGTACGGCGGGCCGGTCCAGGCCCAGCGGGTTGGCCTCCACCGGCAGGCCGACGCCGTGCAGCACGGTGCGCCCGTACGCCCGGTGTTGGTGCAGGGTGCCGACGGGCACCCAGATCGCCCGGGTGGCGGGGGCGACCCAGCTCCCGGCCTCGGTGGTCACCGACAGCACACCGCGCCCCGCGTAGACGACCTGGTGTACGTCATGGCGGTGTGCGGACAACCCGCTGCCCGGGTCCAGGAGGCGGGTGGTCGTCGGCCGGTGCGGCCGGGCCGGGACGGTCCGGCGGGACGCTTGGCTGGATACCGACATCACCTGGCAGTTTATCGGAAGCCTGCCAACCCGCCGGGCCCGGAGGATCGTCGGCGTGACACCGAAAAACCACTCCCGCGACCGCTCCGTATCCAGACCGATCACGATGATGGCCATCGGCCACGCGACCGTGGACTTCTACCAGGGCGCTGTGCCCACCCTGGTGCCGTTCCTGGTGGCCGAGCGCCACTACGGATACGCGGCGGCGTCCGGCATCGTGCTGGCGGCCACGCTGCTGTCCTCGATCGTGCAGCCCCTGTTCGGGGCGTTGACCGACCGGTGGACGATGCCCTGGCTGATCCCCGTGAGCTCCCTGGGCGCGGGTCTTGGCATCGCCCTGTCCGGGCCCGGCGATTCGTACGCGCTCACCTGCCTGGCGGTCGCCCTCTCGGGCATCGGGGTGGCCGCCTACCACCCCGAGTCGGCGCGGCTGGCCCGGACGGCGAGCCGCGGCAGCCATGTGGCGATGGGCTGGTACTCCCTCGGCGGCAACATCGGCTTCGCCCTCGCCCCCGTCGCCGTGTCCCCGGTCCTGTCCGCCGGAGGGCTGAACGCATCGCCGTGGCTGATGGTGCCCGCGGTGGCCGGGGTGGTGCTGACGGCCTCCGCGATCCGGTCCCTGGCCCGGCGCGCGGCGGCCGAGCAGGCCGCCGCGCGGGGCACCGGCCGTGACAACTGGCCGGAGTTCCTGCGCCTCTCGGCGGTCATCGTCTGCCGTTCGATCATCTACGTGGGCCTGAGCGCGTTCATCGCCCTGTACGCCCAGCAGCGCGTGCCCGGGGGCTCGGCGACAGGGTCGGCGGCGCTGTTCACGCTGTTCGCCGGGGGCGCGGTCGGCACCGTACTGGGCGGCCCGCTGGCCGCGCGCTGGGGGCGCGTCCGTACGCTGCGCATCGCCTACGGGGCGGCGGTCCCCGCCGTCGCCGGGCTGGTGTTCATCCCCGGGTCGGCCCTCTATGCCTTCGCCGCGCTGACGGCCGCCGCCCTGTACGTGCCGTTCTCGCTGCACGTCACGCTGGGCCAGGACTATCTGCCGAACCGGGTCGGCACGGCCAGCGGCGTCACGCTGGGCCTCGCCGTCAGCGTCGGGGGCGTGGCCAGCCCGGCCATCGGCGCCCTCGCGGACGTCGCCGGTCTGCGCACCGCGCTGGCCCCGCTGATCGCGCTGTGCGCTCTGGCCTGGCTCATCGCGGGCACACTCACGGAGCCGGAGCCGGAGCCGGAGCCGGAGCCGGAAACGGAGCCGGAGCCCGTACAGGATCCCGAGCCCGAGCCCGCCCCCGAGTCCCCGCCCGGCACCCGCTGATCCCAGCGCTACGGGGCGCTTTCAGTGGCACGTCCTACCGTGGCGCTATGACCGTTCTGAGTCACGATCGCCTATGTGCCGAGATCGCCGCGCAGACCGACCTGTTGCGGCCGCTCATCAAGGATGCGGACCTGACGGCCCCCGTGCCGTCCTGCCCCGGCTGGAACGTCGGCCAGCTGCTGCGCCATCTGGGCGGCGCCCAGCGCTGGGGCGCCGAGATCGTACGGACCCGGGCGACGGGCCCGCTCCCCGACGACCACTTCCGCGACCTGTCCCCGTACGCCCATGAGGACCCCGCCGTCCTCGGCCCCTGGCTCACCGAGGGCGCCGGGCTGCTGGCGGACACGCTGCGCGCGGCCGGGCCCGACGCGGAGGTGTGGACCCCGGTGCCCGGCGGGACGGCGGCCTTCTTCGCCCGCCGGTTCACGCATGAGACGGTCGTCCACCGGGCCGATGCGACGCTGGCGCTCGGCGCGGAGTTCGCCCTCGCCGAGGACGTGGCACTCGACGCTCTCGACGAGTGGATGGAGCTCGGCGCGCTGCCGATGCACTTCGAGATCCACCCCCGGATGCGTGAGTTGCCGGGCCCCGGCCGCACCATCCACCTCCACGCCACGGACACCGCCCCCGATGCGGCGGCGGAGTGGGTGGTCGACCTCACCGGCGAGGTGATCGCCTGGCGCCGGGCCCATGAGAAGGCCGCCGTCGCCGTGCGGGCCCCGCTGACCGAGCTCCTGCTGCTGGTCTACCGCCGGCGCCCGGCCCACGGCGAGGGCGTCGAGGTGCTGGGGGACGCGCGACTCCTCGACTTCTGGCTGGACCGGGTCCCCTTCGGCTAGCCGCCCCCGCCCTGTACGCCCCGTACTACGCCGCGTACTACGCTGCGGCGAACGGGCGGTCGCGCCGGGCGTCGTGGAGGACCGAGCCCCACCACAGCAGCTGGTCCAGCATCGCCTTCGCCGCGGCGTTCGGGCCCTCGGGGTCCTTGAGCGTGCCGTCGGGGCCGAACAGCTCGTAGTAACGGGGGAAGGAGACGTAGTCGCGGACCGTGTGGGCCTGCAGTTCGTTGAAGACCTGCCGCAGGCCCTCGATGGCCAGCAGGCCGCCGCTGGCCCCGCTGTAGCCGACGAAGCCGACCGGCTTGGTCTGCCACTCGAGGTAGTGCCAGTCGATCGCGGCCTTCAGCGCGGCCGGGTAGGCGCGGTTGTAGTCCGGCGTCAGCACGACGAACGCGTCGGCCGCCGCGAGCCGCGCCGTGAGGTCGGCCATCTCGGCGGGGCGGGGCAGGTTCGGCTCCATCGCGGGAGGTACGGGCGGCAGGGCCAGCGGCAGCGGGGTATCTGCCAAATCGATGAGGTCCACGGCGAACCGGCCGTGCGCCTCGGCCTGTTCGACGAACCAGTTCGCGACCGTCGGGCCGAACCGGCCCTCGCGGACGCTGCCGAGGATCACTGCGAGCTTGAGGGTCTGGCTGGACATGGCTGGGCGTGCTCCTTGTTGCTGAGGTTGCTGAGGTGGCGAAGTGGCCGGGAGGGCCACGCCGTCCAATCTGCCGGGCCGCGCCAGGGCCAGGAAGGCCGGGCGAAGACTGGTAGTGACAGGGCCACGATCCCGTTCAACCCGGCTGTTACGTTCGTACGGTGAGCGACAACGAGCTGGGCATGTTCCTGCGCCTCCGCCGGGAGGCGGTCACCCCCGCCGAGGTGGGGCTGCCCACCGGCGCGCGCCGCCGTACACCCGGGCTGCGCCGGGCCGAGCTGGCCACGCTGGCCGGGGTCAGCGTGGAGTATGTGACCCGGCTTGAGCAGGGCCGCGACCGCCGTCCCTCCGCGCAGGTGATCTCCGCGCTGGCCGACGCGCTCCGCCTCACCACCGCCGAACGCGTCCATCTGCACCGGCTGACCAAGGGCGCCGAGCCCGGCTTCAGCTGCAGGGGCGACGCGGGCCCGGCCCGTACGGTGCGGCCGACCGTACGCGCCCTGCTCGACCGCCTGGAGCCCGCCCCGGCCGTCCTGCTCAACCGGCTCGGCGACATCCTCGCCCACACGGCCGGCTACGAACGGCTGGCGGGCCCCGTCGGCCTGCTGGACGGTAGCGACCCGAACCTCGCCCGCTTCGTCTTCACCGACCCGCGCGCCCGCACCGCGTACCCCGACTGGGCCCATGTCGCCGACGAACAGGTCGCCGCCCTCAAGCAGGGCCCCTTCCGTGCGGACCCCCATGTCGCCCACCTCGCCGACGAGTTGACCGTCGTCACCGGAGACGCCTTCAGCGAGCGCGTGGCCACCCTGCCCGGCCTCCCCCGCTCCAGCGGCGTCACCCGGCTGCGCCACCCCGAGGTGGGCGAGCTTCGGCTGGCGTACGAAACCCTCGAACTGCCCGCCGACGACGACCAGCGCCTCATCGTCCACCTCCCCGCCGACGACGCCACCTCCGCCGCCCTCGACCGCCTCACCGGCCGCCACCCCGGGGCGCTGCGGGCCCTGCGGGCGCTGTCGTCCGGCTGAGGCCCGGGGTCAAGGGACACGCGCCCTCTCTGCCCTCTCCGTGTTTCCCATATATGACGCTGCCTGGAGGGGTGAGCTGTGCGTTCCGAGCGGCTGCTGGCGCTTCTGCTCCTGCTGCAGACACATGGGCAGACGTCCGCCAGGGAGCTGGCCGAGCGCCTTGAGGTGTCCGTACGGACGGTGATGCGTGACGTCGAGGCCCTGTCGGCGGCGGGCGTCCCGGTCTATACGGAGCGCGGGGCGCGCGGCGGCATCGCGCTGGTGCCCGGTTACCGTACGGACGTCAGTGGCCTCACGGCGGACGAGACCAGCCGTCGCGTGTTCATCGAGCCCGACCGGTGGCGCACCGGTGCCGCTCCCGCTCCGGTCCCGGAGCTGGCCCGTTTGCAGGACGCGGTGTTCGGCGAGCGGCGGCTGCGCGTCCGTTACCGCCATGGCCGTGACGGAAGCGAACGCTCCTACACGCTGGATGCGTACGGGCTCGTGAACAAGACCGGCGTCTGGTACCTGGTGGCCGACCATCAGGCCCGGCGGAAGCTCTTCCGCGCCGATCGGCTCGTGACCGCGCGCGTCCTGTCCGAACAGGCCCGTCTCCGCTCTGGGGTGGAGCTGCAGCACGTATGGCAGGACCTGCGCCGCGAGGTCGAGAACCTGGAGCGACCGGTGAAGGTCACGGTCCGCGTGGCCGCCGACTCCCTCACCCGGTTCCTGCCGAAGGTCGAGGTCGTCGATCCCCCCGAACTGCGGAACGCGCTCAGGGAGGCGGCACAGGCAACGGCAGCCCTGTACCCCGCAGCCGTGCCGATCGAATAGTCCCCGATATATGACGCCCTTTGTCATATACGGTTGAGATAATCGAATACAGAAACCGACTGATCCCCCGCCCACAGACTTTCTTTCCTGTCAATTTTCAAGCCATCCGATATTCGAATCGGATGGCCATTCGGCATGCGATTTTCCCCCGCAGCGATCCCACCGACCCCAACCCTCAATCCCGAGTGCCCACAGGGCAACTCCCTTTGTCAAGCGCGACTTCGCCATACTCTTTTCGGTCCGATTCACGCGGTCGGCAATGCTAAAGTCTTTCTCGTTCGCATCTACGATGCCGCTTTCTACCGCTGCCGCAGACTTCCGTAACGAAGCGTTTGCGCCGCAGGGCCAATTAACTCTCCTCTGGAGCCCTCTTTTATGTCTACCGACATGTCCACCGACCGTGCGGCTGCCGCCGTCGCAGCGGCCGATACGCCCAGCACGCCGCCGGGCGGGGGCCGGCACCTCGGGCTGGCCCTGATCGTGATCGCGGCCGCCCAGCTGATGGTGGTCCTGGACGCCACCATCACCAACATCGCGCTGCCCGCCATCCAGACCGACCTCGACGTCACCGACGCGAACCTCGCCTGGATCGTCAACTCCTACGCGCTGGCCTTCGGCGGACTGCTGCTGCTCGGCGGACGGGCCGGTGACCTGTTCGGGCGGCGGCGCATGTTCCAAACCGGCATCGTCGTCTTCACCCTGGCCTCCCTGCTGGGCGGCCTGGCCCCGGACGAGGGCCTGTTGATCGCTGCCCGCGTCCTCCAGGGCGTCGGCGCCGCACTCGCCGCGCCCAGCGCCCTGGCCCTGATCACCACCACGTTCCCCCAGGGCAAGCCGCGCAACACCGCGATGGGCGTGTACGCGGCCATGGGCGGCGTCGGCGCCACGGTCGGCCTGCTGCTCGGCGGCACGCTCACCGATCTCCTGGACTGGCGCTGGGTGTTCTTCGTCAACATCCCCATCGGCCTGGCCGTGCTCACCGGCACAAAGACCCTCGTCGAGGCGGAGCGCCACCCAGGCCGCCTGGACATACCCGGCGCCATCACCGGCACCGGCGGTCTGATCGCCCTGGTCTACGGCATCACCCGGGGCGGCGAACACGGCTGGACCGACGCGCTGACCCTGGTCTCCTTCACCGGCGCGGCCGTACTGCTCACCACCTTCCTGCTGCTCCAGGCCCGCACCACGGACCCGATGCTGCCGCTGCGCCTGCTGAAGGACCGCAGCCGCTCCGGGAGCTACGCCACGATGCTGTTCATCGGCGCGGGCATGTTCGCCACGTTCTACTTCCTGACGCTGTACATGCAGCTCATCCTCGGCTACAGCCCGGTGAAGACCGGCTTCGCCTACCTCCCCTTCAGCTTCGGCATGGCCACGGCGGCCGGCGTCAGCTCCAAGCTGATCACGCACTTCGCGCCCCGGCTCATCGCCGGTCCGGGGCTGCTGGTCGGGGCCGTAGGCATGTTCTGGTTCGCCACCCTGGAGCCCGACTCCTCCTACGCCGGGCATCTGATGCCCGCGATGTTCGTCACCGCGCTCGGCCTGGGCATGAGCTTCGTACCGATGACACTCGGCGCGGTCAGCGGCGTCGCCCACCACGACACGGGCATCGCATCGGCACTGCTGAACACCGCCCAGCAGATCGGCGGCGCGCTCGGCCTCGCCGTGCTGTCCACGATCGCCACCTCGGCCGCCAACGACAAGCTCCCCGATGCGGCCACCACCCTCTACCGAGCGCTCGCCACCAAGGACTTCGCCCTGGCTGCCCGCGCGGGCGAGGCCGTAACCCACGGCTACACCATGGCCTTCGCCGCCGCGGGCGCCATGTTCCTCGCGGGACTTGTCGTCACCGCGCTGGCCATCAACGCCCAACGCCAGCACACCGAGACCGACGCCGACGCCCCCGCCGTACACATGGGCTGACCGGTCGGTCCGACCAGTCGGGCTTGCCCACTCCAAGACCCTGACGACCTCAGCGAAACTTGGCGACCCGCACACCGCGCGCCCCTCCGATTCCCTGGCCTGGTGAGTGGTTGAGCTCAGAGCAGGCTCCGCTGCGCTCCGCCGCAGCTGCTGCCGCGCGGTGGCCGGGCGGTCAGCCCAGCGGTGCGCTGGACCGGAGGCGCGCGAGCGCGACGTACGGGCCACCGACCGCTGGTCGGCATGGTCCGGACGCCGCGCTCGCGTATCGTCTCGCGCCTTCGGCGCAGAGCGGCCAGCAGCGGGAAAGGGGAGGGGCGCCGGGGCATCGTCACCGGCTCGCGGGCGGGTGCGGTAGCGGATGGCCGCCCGAAGCGGTGGGCGCCGGTCCGGTTCGGGCCCTCCACCCACCTGCTCCTAAAAAAGTGCTTGCTCTACATCAAATACCGCATCAAGTGGTTTTCCGGGAGGGGTGGTAGGGGGAGCCCAACCGGAACGGCGTCCACCGCTCCAGGAGACCATCCGCCGCTCCGCCATCCTCCGGCCGGTGACGGCCCTCTGGGCAAGACGGCGACGACGCCTCCGGCACCCCTCCCCCTTCCCGCTGCCGGCCGCAGTGCGCCGAAGGCGCGAGACGATACGCGAACGCGGCGTCCGGACCATACCGACCAGCGGCGCTTGGCCCGTACGTCACGCTCGCGCACCCCCGGCCCAGCACACCGCTGGGCTGACCGCCCGGCCACCGCGCGGCAGCAGCTGCGGCGGAGCGCAGCGGAGCCTGTTCTGAGCTCAGCCGCCCGCCG
>NZ_JBSFMM010000282.1:0-12479 GCF_053599555.1 Streptomyces sp. NPDC000941 | reverse complement strand
GCTGCCCGAAGCCTCGGGCAGCGGCGAGCACGTATGCCGTTACCCCTTGCGTCCCACCCCCGCGTAGATCCACAGATCCCGCGCGTCCGCCTCCGCGCGCTCCCGCTCGGTCTCCGGCTTCCAGCGGTGCGGCATCACCACGCCCGGTTCGACGAGCTCAAGACCGTCGAAGAAGGCCGTGATCTCCTCGTGGGTGCGTCCCTGCACATGGATGCCGCTTGCGCGGTAGAGGTTGGTGACCGCGTCGGAGAGGCCGGGGCGGGGGTCGATCGCGCCGTGGGAGAGGACGAGATAGCTGCCCGGCGCCAGGGGGGCCAGCAGCCGCTGGACGATGTCGTACGGCTTCCGGTCGTCGCCGATGAAGTGCATGAGCGCGTTGAGGGACAGCGCGACCGGCTCGCTCAGATCCAGCGTGGCGCGCAGCTCGTCGGCGGCCAGGATGGCCTCGGGGTCCTCGACGTCGGCGTGGAGGTAGGCGGTGCGCCCCTCGGGGGCGGAGAGCATCAGCGCCTGCGCGTGGGCCAGGACGATGGGGTCGTTGTCGGCGTAGACGACCCGGGAGGCGGGGGCCGCCTGCTGGGCCACCTGGTGCAGATTGGGCTCGGTGGGGATGCCGGTGCCTATGTCGAGGAACTGCCGGATGCCCGCCTCGGTGGCCAGCCAGCGGGTGGCGCGGTGCATGAAGGCCCGGTTGGCGCGGGTCCACGGGATGACGTCGGGCCATACGGCCTCGACCTGTTCCGCGGCCCGGGTATCGACGGAGTAGTGCGTCTTCCCGCCGAGGAAGTAGTCGTACATGCGAGCCGAGTGCGGCTTGCTGGTGTCGATTTGGTCCGCGCGAAAACCATGGCCGGTCATGAAGCCCACATTACTGGCCAGTTGGCGTGAGAAGTGAGCAACTTTCTTATCCGGAAAGAATCGTGGGGCCGAGGGCGCTCAGGACTCGGCGGAGCGGCGGATGGCCGCCTCGCGGGTGCGGACGTACCAGACGCCGAGCAGCCCCAGGCCGCCGCCGGCCAGGCAGGTCCACAGCCACCACAGATGGCCGTGGTCGTCGTACCAGCCGTAGAAGGGCAGCTGGACCAGGAAGAGGACGAACCACACGATCGTGCCACCGGTGATCGTGGCGACGACATTGCCCTCCAGGGGCGCCGGGGCCTCGTGCTTGGGGGTCCACTTCGTCATGTGCACAGCTTACGGGCCGGGTGTGGGGGCGGTGTCTCTCCGCCCGGTCCGTCACTTGACGTCATCGACCGTCGCCAAACGTCCGGGATTGGCGTTTTTGCACTTCATACATTCATACTGCAACCGTCCGGGTCTGGCTGGATTGTCTTGTCTGATCATCCAAAATGGCCTGTTGGTTATGTTCACGCACCTCTGAGGTACTTCATGTCCCCCTCGGCCACCGCGCCGGCCGACGCCAAGCAGCAGCAGGCTCCGGCACCCCCCAGAAACGGCCTGGACAGGTTCTTCCGGATCAGCGAGCGGGGGTCCTCCGTCTCCCGGGAGGTCCGCGGCGGTCTGGCGACCTTCTTCGCGATGGCCTACATCATCGTGCTCAACCCGATCATCCTCGGGAGCGGCGAGGACAAGTTCCAGCAGCACCTCGACAACGCCCAGCTCGTCACCGCCACCGCCCTGATGGCCGGCCTGACCACCCTGCTCATGGGGGTCATCGGCAACGTCCCGATCGCGCTCGCCGCCGGGCTCGGCATCAACGCCGTGGTCTCGCTGCAGCTCGCGCCCGAGATGAGCTGGCCGGACGCCATGGGCATGGTGGTCCTCGCGGGCCTGGTGCTGATGATCCTGGTGGCCTCCGGGCTGCGGCAGCGGGTGATGGACGCGATCCCGGGCGGGCTGCGCCGTGCGATCGCGATCGGCATCGGGCTGTTCATCGCCCTGATCGGCCTGGTCGACTCGGGCTTTGTCACCCGTAACCCGGACGATGCCCACACCACCGTGCCGATGGGTCTGGGCATCGAGGGCAAGCTGCAGGGCTGGCCGGTGCTGATCTTCGTGGCCGGGCTCGCGCTCACCTTCGTCCTGGTCGTCCGCAAGACGCGCGGTGCCATCCTCCTCGGCATGGTGACCATGACGGTGGTCGCGGTGGTGGTCAACGCCGTGGCCGATATCCCGGGCGGGAGCTGGGGGCTGACCGCTCCCGAGCTGCCGGACAAGGTGGTCTCCACCCCGGACTTCGGCCTGATCGGTCAGGTCAGCCTGTTCGGCGGGTTCCATGAGGTCGGCATCCTCACCGGCTGTCTGTTCGTCTTCACCGTGCTGCTGTCCGGCTTCTTCGACGCCATGGGCACGATCATCGGTGTCGGCGAGGAGGCGGGGCTCACGGACAAGCGGGGCCAGCTGCCGGGGATGGGCCGGATCCTGATGGTGGACGGCGTCGCGGTCGCGGGCGGCGGCTTCGGCTCGGCCTCGGCCAACACCTGCTTCGTGGAGTCCACGGCGGGTGTCGGGGAGGGCGCCCGTACGGGCTTCGCGAACGTGGTGACCGGTGGGCTCTTCCTGCTCGCGCTGGTCTTCACCCCGCTGGCCGAGGTCGTCCCGTCGCAGGCGGCGACCCCCGCGCTGGTGGTCGTGGGCTTCCTGATCATGGCCGCGAACGTCAAGGAGATCGACTGGAGCGACTTCACGATCGCGGTCCCGGCCTTTCTGGCCATGATCTCGATGCCGTTCACCTACAGCATCACCAATGGGATCGGCCTCGGCGTGCTGTCGTATCTGCTGCTGCGGATCGCGACCCGGCGGATGCGGGAGGTGCCCTGGCTGCTGAGCGCGGTCGGGCTGTGTTTCCTCGTCTACTTCCTGCTGCACCCGATCCAGCAGGCGCTCGGGTCCGGCTGACCCGGGCGCAGACGTACAGGGGCGCCGCCGGGCCCTACGGGGCCCGGCCGTAGAAGCGCTCCGTCTCGTCGACGGACGTTTTGAAGCGTTCGTCGAAGTCCTCGCGAATGAGCGTCCGGATGACATAGTCCTGGACGCTCATTCCGCGTTTCGCTGCATGCTCCCGGACCCGGTCCAGCAGCTCGCCATCGATCCGTAGGCTGAGCACTTTCGATCCCGTGGGCGATCCCATGCGGCCAGGGTCCCCGTGACATGCGTCTCGCTGCGTCACTTTCCGGAACTGACTCACTCGTATGGGTGAATATGTTACCGGGTCGTCATGCAGGTTTCATTAGGCGAGGTAATGAGTTATGCTAAAGACCATGTCGGATCTGTCCCATGGTGGCACCGAAGACACGGCCGCCGTGAACGCACTGCGATCCGCCGTGATGCGTCTGTCGCGACGGCTCAAGCACCAGCGCGTCGACGAGTCGCTCAGCCCCACGGAGATGTCCGTACTGGGCACGCTGGCCCTGTGCGGCTCGGCCACCCCGGGCGAGCTCGCCCGTAAGGAGCATGTCCAGCCGCCCTCGATGACCCGCATCGTGGCGCTGCTCGAGGCCAAGGGACTGGTCAGGCTGGAGCCGCATCCGGAGGACCGGCGGCAGAAAGTCGTCTCGCCGACGGAGCGGGCAGAGGTCATGCTCGAAGAGAGCCGGCGCAGGCGGAACGCCTGGCTGGCCGAGCTGGTCGGCGGGCTGACCGAGGAGGAGTGGGCCGCGCTTCGCGCCGCCGCGCCGGTCTTGGAGAAGCTCGCGCAGATGTAAGCAGATGTAAGAGGAAACGAGCCGCTTGGAGGCGAGCGCACTTTGAGTACGGGACCCGGAGCAGATTCCGCACCCGCACCCCATACCGACCCCGTGACCGACCCCACTGGTGCCGCCGCAGCCGGGCGCACCAGGGGCGGGACCTTCAGCTCCATGAAGATCCGCAACTACCGGCTGTTCGCCACGGGTGCGGTGATATCGAACACCGGCACCTGGATGTCGCGTATCGCCCAGGACTGGCTCGTCCTCAGCCTCACCGGCTCCTCCACCGCGGTCGGTATCACCACCGCGCTGCAGTTTCTCCCCATGCTGCTCTTCGGCCTGTACGGCGGTGTCATCGCCGACCGCTACCCCAAGCGGCGGCTGCTCGTGCTCACCCAGGCCGCGCTCGGGCTGTGCGGGCTCGCGCTCGCCGCGCTGACCCTCAGCGGGTTGGTACAGGTCTGGCATGTCTATCTGATCGCCTTCCTGCTCGGCATGGTCACCGTCGTCGACAACCCCACACGGCAGGCGTTCGTCGTCGAGATGGTCGGCCCCAAGGACCTGCGCAACGCCGTCAGCCTGAACTCCGCGAACTTCCAGTCCGCCCGGCTGGTGGGCCCGGCGGTCGCCGGTGTGCTGATCACCGCCGTCGGCAGCGGCTGGGCCTTCCTGCTCAACGGGCTGTCGTTCGCCGCCCCGCTCGTCGGCCTGCTGATGATGCGCCCCGCCGAGTTGCACAAGGTCGAGCGCGCGCCCCGCGGCAAGGGGCAGCTGCGCGAGGGGCTGCGCTATGTCGCCGGGCGCCCGGATCTGATCTGGCCCATCGTGCTGGTCGGCTTCATCGGCACCTTCGGCTTCAACTTCCCGATCTGGCTCAGCGCCTTCGCCGACGGCGTCTTCGACGCCGGACCGGGCACCTACGGCCTGCTCAACTCGCTGATAGCCGTCGGCTCGGTGACCGGCGCGCTGCTGGCCGCCCGGCGGACCACGACGAGACAGCGGGTGCTGGTCGGCGCGGCGCTGATGTTCGGCCTGCTGGAGGTCGCGGCGGCGCTGGCCCCGGCCTTCTGGATGTTCGCCGCGCTGATGGTGCCGATCGGGATCTTCTCGCTGACCTTCAACGTGACGGCGAACTCCAGCGTCCAGCTGGCGACCGACCCCGCGATGCGCGGGCGGGTGATGAGCCTGTTCATGATGGTCTTCGTGGGCGGCACCCCGCTCGGCGGCCCCCTGGTGGGCTGGCTGACCGACACCTACGGCGCGCGGGTCGGCTTCGTCGCCGGCGGTCTGGTCTCCGCGGCGGCCGCGGTGGCGGTGGGGCTGGTCCTCGTACGGGCGGGTGGCCTGCGGATGAAGGTGAACCTGCGGCCGGGGCGCCCGCACCTCACCTTCGTACCGCGAACCCCTGAGAACGGGGAGAACGCGCAGGAGGATCCGGTGCCCGCGGCGGTCTGACGCGGTTGTGGCAGGCGGGGCTGGCGGGGCAGGCGGGGCAAGCGGTCGCTGCGGGAGACTGGGCGGATGAGACTCTTCGCCGCTGTGCTGCCCCCCGAGGCGGCCGTCGCCGAGCTCGCCTCCCGGGTGGCGGCGCTGCGCGGGCTGCCGGGCGCGGACGGGCTGCGCTGGACCGAGCGCGCGGGCTGGCACTTCACGCTCGCCTTCTTCGGCCAGGTCGACGAGAGCGTGCTGCCCGTGCTGCACGAGCGGCTGGCGCGGGCGGCCCACCGCCATCCGCCCCACGAGGTCCGGCTCGCGGGCGGCGGCCGCTTCTCCGACAAGGTGCTGTGGGTGGGCGTCGAGGGCGACCGGACGACCCTGGGGCAGCTGGCCGACTCCGCCGAGGCCGGGGCCCGGCGGGCCGGTCTCCCTATGGACCGGCACCGCCCCTACCACCCGCATCTCACACTCGCGCGCTGCCGCGGCGGCGCGGATCTGCGGCCGTATGTGGTGGGGCTCGAAGACTTCGAGAGCGGCGTCTGGACGGTGCCCGAGCTCAGCCTGGTGCGCAGCCATCCGCCGACGCCCGGGGTCGTCGGCGCACAGCCACGCTACGAGGTGGTGGCCGCCTGGCCGCTGGGCCACTGAGCGGTCCCGTTACCCTCGAGGCGTGGATCCCAAGACCAGGAACCTGATCATGAGCGGTGCGCTCGTGCTGATACTCGTCGTCGTCGCCGTGGCGGCAGCGTTCGGCTGAACCTGAGGCTCGGCCGTACGCCGCCGCCACGGTGTGACGTGGCTGCGCGTGATGTGACTGTGCGTGATGTGACCGCGAGTCCTACCAGGCGAACGCCTCGGGCGAGGGGCCCGTGCCGGGGAAGATCTCGTCCAGCGCGGTCAGCAGCTCCTCGCTCAGGGTCAGCTCGCTCGCGCGGATCGCGGAGTTCAGCTGCTCGGCGACGCGCGGGCCGACGATCGGGCCGGTCACCCCGGGCCGGGTCAGCAGCCAGGCCAGCGCCACCTCGCCGGGCTCAAGGCCGTGCTTGTCCAGCAGGTCCTCGTAACGCTGGATCTGGTCGCGGACCGCGCTGTCCTTCAGCACGTCGGCGCTGCGCCCGGACGTGCTGCGCGCACCGCCGCCCTCACGCTCCTTGCGCAGCGCCCCGCCCAGCAGCCCGCCGTGCAGCGGCGACCAGGGGATCACCCCGAGGCCGTACGCCTGCGCGGCCGGGATGACCTCCATCTCGACGCGCCGCTCGAACAGGTTGTACAGGCACTGCTCGCTGACAAGACCCAGCGAGCCACGGCGCCGCGCGGCCTCGTTGGCCTGAGCGATATGCCAGCCGGCGTGGTTGGAGGAGCCGGCGTAGAGGATCTTGCCCTGCTGCACCAGGACGTCGATGGCCTGCCAGATCTCGTCCCAGGGGGTCGAGCGGTCGACGTGGTGGAACTGGTACAGATCGATGTGGTCGGTGCCGAGCCGCTTCAGGCTGGCGTCGACCGCGCGGCGGATGTTGAGCGCGGAGAGCTTGTCCTCATTGGGCCAGGGCTCGCCCTCGACGCCCATGTTGCCGTAGACCTTGGTCGCCAGCACGGTCTTCTCGCGCCGGCCGCCGCCCTGTGCGAACCAGCTCCCGATGATCTCCTCGGTGCGGCCCTTGTTCTCGCCCCAGCCGTAGACGTTGGCGGTGTCGAAGAAGTTGATGCCCGCGTCGAGCGCGGCGTCCATGATCGCGTGGCTGTCGGCCTGGTCGGTCTGCGGGCCGAAGTTCATGGTGCCGAGGACTACTCGGCTGACCTTGAGTCCCGTACGTCCGAGCTGCGTGTACTCCATGAACACCTAGCCAAGCCCTTTGAGTGCGCTCTAATCAAGGGTCCGCCGGGTCAGCTCAGGGCCAGTTCACTTCACCTTCGGTGACGGACACCGGCGCGAAGGTGTCCTCCTCGTAGAAGCGCACATGGCACTGGAAGGCGAGGGGGTCGACGACCCGCTCATGCAGCCAGAGCAGGAGCTCGTCCACCCGGTCGAGCTCATCGGGGTGGAACTCCTGGCGGGACGTCAGGGCCCAGCCGCCGCGGGCCCCGGGCTCCAGGGCCGAGAGGAGTACGCCGCCGGCGCGGTGGGCGGCGCCCTTGGCGGCGAGGACGGGGTACGGCTCGTAACTCATCAGCCAGTTGCCCTGCTCGTCCTCTTCCGGTCGGCCGTCGTCGCCGATCAGCGGCTCGGCGTAGCCGGTCACGAGGGACAGGGGGGTGGCGGGCTGGGGGGCGAGGCCAAGGTGCCAGCGGAGCTCGGATATCTCGGCGTCGGAGAGGGTGTCGGGGAGGTTCACCGACAAGATCAGGTCATAGATATCGGCCACGCGGCGATCATAGCGCCGGGGAAACTCCTGACGGCCCCGGAAAATCCGAATGCCCGCATTCTCGGCCGGGATGCGGCCGAAAAGCGGGCTCTCGGATACTGCCTGCCGTACCTGCCGAATTAATTGTTTCTTATCGGCTGTTGCGGGACTTCATGAAGCCGAGGACACCGAAGATCACGGTCAGCAGCGCGCCGATCAGCACCATGTACAGGCCGGGGGCAGCGCCCATGTCGGCCGCCTTCACGACCTGGTCGGCGTACTTTTCGGCCTCCGCCGCGGATGCCCCTTCGTCCTCCAGTTTCGAGGCGACCAGACGCGCCGGGTCCACCATGTTGATCACGCCGAAGACCACGGTGACCAGCGAGAGGACCGCACCGCCCAGGAAGAGCTGAGCCTTCTTGGTGACCATGGCGCCGATCAGGGCCAGCGCGGCCACGATGGAGATGATCAGCGTGAACAGGCCATCGCCGTCTATGCCCTTGACGCCGCCCGTGTCGCCGTTGGCCTCGCCGACCACCCAGTTCACCAGGGAGCCGACCAGCGCGAGGGCCGCGCCGACGATCCCGATGATCGCGAACTTCTTGCTCTGTCCGGCGTCCGCCGGAGCGCCCCCGGGTGCGGGCGCGGTTTGCGGATAAGAACCACCGTAATTGCTCATGGGGCAGACCGTAGGGCGGTCTTATTCTTCGACGCAACGCCGTGGTCCGCTTTGCCGCCAATTGACCGATAAATTTCCAAAAATTAATCTCCAGATCAGCGCAACTAATCCAGAGATTATGAATTTGTGTGTCGAGTCGGTGTCGAGTGCTCGCTTATTCGTTATCTGCCCGTTCTCGACGCAGTCAATCAGACAGGTGTAGCGGCCCTGGAGCCGCCCCTGGCCGACTGCCGCCCCCTCAGCTCCGGGCCAGGATGGCAGGCTTGGCCCATGCGTTCGCTTCTGTCCGTCCTCGGCGCCGCCGCACTGGTGGTTCTGCCCGCCGCCGCCCCGGCCGCCGCCGCCGACGACCACACGTCGCCGTCCTCGTTCACGATCGAGGACTCCAGGATCACCGAGTCCAGCGGTCTGGCGGCCAGCCGCGCCCACCCGGGCGTCTACTGGACGCACAACGACAGTGACGACGGCCCGTACATCTACGCCGTCGACAGCAAGACCGGGCGTACGGTCGCGACCGTCACCATGCGCGGCGTCGGCAGCCCGCGCGACGTGGAGGCCATCTCGATCGGGCCGGACGGCGACATCTACGTCGGCGATATCGGCGACAACCTGGACGGGACCTGGTCCCATGTGTGGATCTACCGTTTCCCCGAGCCGAAGACGCTGAAGAACACCACGGTCAGGGCGGTGCAGTACACCGTGAAATACGCGGACGGCCCGCGTAACGCCGAGGCGTTGATGATCGACCCCAAGACCGGCCGAGCCTATATCGCCAGCAAGAGCCAGAAGGACGGCGGACTGTACGCCGGGCCGAAAACGCTCTCCCCTTCCGGGACGAATATCTTCCGCCGGGTCGACGACATCGGCATGGAGGTGACGGACGGGGCCTTCGCCCCGGATGCCAGCAGACTCGTGCTCCGTGGCTATTTCAACGCCGCGGAGTTCAGATGGCGCGGCGGCAAGCTCGAAGATCTGAAGGAGGAGCCGGATCTGCCGCTGCAGCGGCAGGGCGAGTCGGTCACCTTCACGACCGACGGCGGCACGCTGATGTACGGCACGGAGGGCCCGGGCAGCGAGGTGACCGCGGTGAAGCTGGAGGGGGAGCTGCTGCCGGACGCGACGGCGAAGGAGCAGAAGAAGAACGGGGGCGGGGACTCCACGGGGGCCGGTGCGGTCTCGGAGAAGGAGAAGAACGGCAATCTCCTCAAGGGTGCGCTGGTGTTCGCCGTCGCCGCGGCCCTGTTCTTCGGCCTGCGCTCGGTCTTCCGCCGCCGGTGATCCGCCGCTGATCCCCTGCTGATCCCCTGCTGATTTCGAGGGGGCGGGGTCTACTTCTCGGCGGTGTCGCGGGCGCGGGCCGCGATGAATGCTCCGATGCCGTCGAGAAGGCTCCCCAGGCCGAATTCGAAGATGTCCTCGCCCCGCCCCATGAAGGTGTCCTCGTCGAGCGCCGCCTGCATCGGAAACCTGCCGCTGGCGAGCGCCTGCTCCATCGCGGGTGCGTGCGCCTTCCAGAACTCCTCGTCGCTGACGCCCGTACGCTTCTCGGCCGTGGCCGAGTTCAGCTGCGTGCGGGCGACGCCGGTGGCGAACCCCTCCACGGTCACGATGACATGGACCCGCTCGCGGTCGGTCAGGCCGAGGCCGTCGAGGCCGCGCAGCGCGAACTCCAGTCCCGCCATGGCGTTCGGCCCGAGGATGGGGCGCGACTGATCCACCTGGAGCAGCCAGGGGTGGCGTTCGTACAGCTGCCAGAAGCCGCGCGCCACCATCTCCAGCGTCTCCCGCCAGCCCAGATCCGGGGTGTGGGCGTCGGGGTCGAAGGACTGCACCTGATCCAGCATCAGATCCAGCAGCTCGGCCTTGCCGGGGACGTAGCGGTACAGCGACATGGTGCCGGTGCCCAGTTCGGCCGACAGCCGCCGCATGGAGACCGCGGCGAGACCTTCCGCATCGGCGACGGCGACGGCGGCCGTCACGATCCGCTGCAGGGTCAGCCCGGGCTTGGGGCCGCGGCTGGGCCGCTCGCCGGTGCCCCAGAGCAGTTCCAGGCTGCGGGAGATGTCTCCGCTGCCGCTGTGTTCGGTGGTCGTCATCGCGCGCTCATCCTAACGTCGCGGCCACAGAACCGAGTACACCGTACCCAAAACTGGGTACGGTGTACTCGTAATTGGGTACGGTGTACCCAGTGAGCGAGTGGCGGCACGGGTTCCTGTGGGGGTTCTTTTGACTGTGACTTTTTCGGACGTGGCGCAATGGGCGGTCTTCACCGAAGGACTGCGGAAGCGATACGGAGACAAGCACGCGCTCGACGGCTTCGACCTGGCCGTCGGCCGCGGCACCGTCCAGGGGCTGCTCGGTCCCAACGGCGCGGGCAAGACGACGGCCGTACGGATCCTGGCCACCCTGGCCAGGCCGAGCGGCGGCCGGGCCTTCGTCGGCGGGTTCGACGTCACACGGCAGGCCCGTCAGGTGCGCCGCCGGATCGGGCTGACCGGCCAGTACGCGGCGGTGGCCGAGATGCTGAGCGGACGGCAGAACCTGGTGATGTTCGGCCGCCTCTTCCATCTGGACAAGGCGCGGGCCGCGCGGCGGGCCGACGAACTGCTGAGCACATTCGGGCTGACCGAGGCCGCCGACACGGTGGCCAAGGAGTACAGCGGCGGTATGCGGCGCCGGCTCGACCTGGCCGCGAGCATGATCCTCGCCCCTCAGGTGCTGTTCCTCGACGAGCCGACGACCGGGCTCGACCCGCGCGGCCGCAACGAGGTGTGGGAGGCGGTCCGCTCGCTGGTCGCGGGCGGTACGACGGTGCTGCTGACGACGCAGTACCTGGACGAGGCCGATCAGCTGGCGGACCGGGTCGCCGTGATCGACCGGGGCCGGAAGATCGCCGACGATACGCCGGCCGAGCTCAAGCGGTCGATCGGCGGGGACCGGATCGAGGTGGTGGTGCGGGAGACCGCCGACCTGCCCGCCGCCGTCGAGGCGGTGGCGCGGGCGATGGACCGGGGCGCGGGGGCGGCCGCGCCAGAGGTTGACCGGGAGGACCGGCGGGTGACGGCGCCGGTGCGCGACCGGGTCGCGGCGCTGACCGAGGTCGCGCGGACGCTCCAGGAGCGGGGCGTGGCCGTCGAGGACATCGGGCTGCGCCGCCCGACCCTGGACGAGGTCTTCCTACGGCTGACCGGACACCGTACGGACGAACAGAACAGCGGCCAGAAGGCGGACAAGCGGGCGGAGGCACCCGCATGAGCGTGTCTTGGCGCGCTGTGCGGGCTGGACTGAGGAGCCGCGCAGCGACGGAGGAGCGAGCAGTGACGAGGGAAGCTCGCGCGTTGGAGCGCGCCGAGACTGAGCGGGGGGAGGGCGTATGAGCGGCGTGACAGCAGAGATGCCGACGGTCCTGGAGGGGCCGGAGCGGCGGGCGTACTGGGCGGTGGCGGACTGCGTGACCATCGTCAGGACCGAGCTGATCACCATCCTCCGCTACCCCGCCGCCATCGCCTGGCAGCTCGGCACCCCGGTGATGTTCGTGCTGCTGTTCGTCTATGTCTTCGGCAGTGCGATGGAGGTGGGCGGCGGGGCGGACTACCAGGACTACGCGCTGCCCGGGATGTTCGCGATGACGATGGCGAACGGGTTCATGGGCACCGCCGTCGCGGTCGCCGTCGTGAAGGAGAAGGGCGTCATGGACCGCTATCGCTCCATGCCCATGGCCCCCTCGGCGGTGGTCAGCGGGCGTGGCGTCGCCGATGTCATCAGCGCCGCGGTGGACCTGGCGGTGCTCGCGGCGATCGCCCTGGCCGTCGGCTGGCGGCCCGACGGCACCCTGCCGGAGACCCTGAGCGCCTTCGCGCTGCTGATCCTGCTGCGGTCCTCGCTGATCTGGGTCGGGGTGTATCTGGGGCTGCTGGTGCCCAACCAGCAGGCGGCGGGGAACCTCTTCGCGGTCGCCTTCCCCCTCGGGATGATCTCCAGCGTCTTCACCCCGCCCGCGATGATGCCCGACTGGCTGGGCGCGATCGCGCTGTGGAACCCCGTCTCGTCGACCGCGAACGCGATCAGGGACCTGTTCGGCAACCCGGTCCCCGGCGGGGGCGGCTGGGTGGAGCGGCACGCGACGCTGATGGCGGTGGTCTGGCCGGTGGCCCTCACGGCGGTGTTCCTGCCGCTGGCCGTACGCCGCTTCCAGCGGCTGAGCAGCTGAGCGGCCGCCCCGTACGTACGCGTAGGGGCCCGCGGCCGTCGAACGGCTGCGGGCCCCTACCGGGCTTCTCAGGTCAGCGATTCAGCGCACCTTCGGTGCGCGCCGGGGGCGTGGTAAATGCCGTGGCGGGCGCCGGGGGTGCTTCTGTCTGCCCTGATGTGGGC